>NZ_WHIZ01000003.1:0-53994 GCF_009372125.1 Thermococcus sp. 101 C5 | reverse complement strand
ACAAAGGGCCGTGGTATAAATCAGCGTTTAAATCTCTCGGGCTGGATTATCTGCATGTGACTTTCGGGCCGAGGAACAGTGTTGAGCGCTGGTTTAGGACGTTGAAGGAGAGGACGAAGCGTTTCTGGAATAATTTCAGGGGTAAAGACTGGAGGAGGGTTCATAGGTTTGTTTTTCTGTTTGCCTTCTGGTATAATTTTGTCAGAATTCATTCTAGTTTTGGTGATCCGCCTGGTGATGTTACTGAATGGCTTCAGGAGGTGATACCCCAGTTATCCTGACAGTATCGTACTCAAAAGTCGCAATCCGCTAATCATCTCCTACCCTGAAAGATGAGACTTTCAAAAGGAAAATGCGCTTTAATGACAAAGCATCCCCAATTGGAATTATTAATTTTCCTTTATAGCCAAAACCCCTCGCAGTGAAAAACTACCAATTTTCATGGGATAAAAACCCCTGTGCAAAGGGAAGTAAAAGACTGATATTTTCCGTGGAAGGGTAGATTAACAGTTGTAGTTGTATAACACTCCAGATATAGAATACTCAAGAATAACCCTCCATATTGGAAGGGGAGAGCGTTAAAAGACGAAGATTGGTCTGATATTGGTAATCCATGGCCTTGCTGTACTCTTAAACAAAATTCCACTGAAAATACAATTAGTTAATTTTTTAAACCCTAGGTTTTATCCAAACATGAACTCATGAGGCTCTCTCAAACAGATGCGGGTTTCCCGCGTGAGAGAGCTGAGGTTTAGAGAAAGCTTTAAAAACCCACTTTGATGATTAGAGTTAGGCATAACTTTGGAGGTGTGTGAAGATGGCAAAGGAAAAGCCACACGTTAATATAGTGTTTATCGGACACGTAGACCACGGAAAGAGTACAACAATCGGTAGATTGCTCTTTGATTCAGGCAACATTCCAGAGCAGATCATCCAGAAGTTCGAGCAGATGGGTGAAAAGGGTAAGTCATTCAAGTTCGCTTGGGTTATGGACAGACTCAAGGAAGAGAGAGAAAGAGGTATTACAATTGACGTTGCCCACAGCAAGTTCGAGACTCCAAACAAGTACATCACCATTATCGACGCTCCAGGTCACAGAGACTTCGTTAAGAACATGATTACCGGTGCTTCACAGGCTGACGCTGCAGTTCTCGTCGTTGCAGCCACAGACGGTGTAATGCCACAGACAAAGGAGCACGCATTCCTTGCAAGAACACTCGGTATCAACCACATAATTGTTGCGATTAACAAGATGGACATGGTCAACTACGACGAGAAGAAGTTCAAAGATGTTGCAGCCCAAGTTACAAAGCTCTTGCAAATGCTCGGTTACAAGAACTTCCCAGTTATCCCAATCAGCGCTTGGAATGGAGACAACGTAGTGAAGAAGAGCGACAAGATGCCCTGGTACAACGGCCCAACACTCATAGAGGCTCTCGACCAGATCCCAGAGCCAGAGAAGCCAGTCGACAAGCCACTTAGAATCCCAATCCAAGACGTTTACTCAATTAAGGGTGTCGGTACAGTTCCAGTCGGTAGAGTTGAGACCGGAAGACTTAGGGTTGGCGACGTAGTCATATTCGAGCCAGCATCAACAATCTTCCACAAGCCCATCCAGGGTGAAGTCAAGAGCATTGAAATGCACCACGAGCCACTTGAAGAGGCTCTCCCAGGTGACAACATTGGTTTCAACGTCAGAGGTGTTGGTAAGAACGACATAAAGAGAGGTGACGTTGCTGGTCACCCAACAAACCCACCAACAGTCGTCAGACCAAAGGACACATTCAAGGCCCAGATTATCGTCCTCAACCACCCAACCGCAATTACCGTTGGTTACACACCAGTCCTCCACGCCCACACAACCCAAGTTGCAGTTAGATTCGAGCAACTCCTTGCCAAGCTCGACCCAAGAACCGGTAACATCGTTGAGGAGAACCCACAATTCATCAAGACCGGTGACTCAGCTATCGTAATCCTCAGACCAACCAAGCCAATGGTCATCGAGCCAGTTAAGGAGATACCACAGCTTGGTAGATTCGCTATCAGAGACATGGGTCAAACAGTCGCTGCTGGTATGGTCATATCCATCCAGAAGGGCGAGTGAAGCCCTTCTCTAGCCTTTTCCTTTAAATTATTATGTTTCCCATTGGAACTTAGAGAGGTGGCAAAAATGCAAAAGGCGAGGATTAAGCTGGCGAGCACAAACATAGGTGCTCTTAATGAGGTTACAGATCAAATCAAGCAGATTGCAGAGAGAACTGGTGTTAGAATGAGCGGGCCAATACCAATGCCAACAAAGAGAATAAGGATAACCACAAGAAAGAGCCCAGATGGGGAAGGAAGCGCAACTTTTGATAGATTCGAACTTAGAGTTCACAAGAGGCTCATCGATATTGAAGCTGACGAGAGAGCTATGAGGCAAATCATGAGAATTCGCGTTCCTGAAGACGTGACAATCGAGATTGAGCTCATCTCATGATTCTCATTATTTTTAGCGCCGGGGTAGCCTAGCCTGGGAAGGCGCGGGCCTGGAGAGTCCGTGGGCGTTAAGCCCGCCAGGGTTCAAATCCCTGCCCCGGCGCCAACACCCTTATAAGCCCCCTTTCTCATCTCTTCTGGTGAAGTATAATGGAAGAGTACCTCAAGCTCATCCCAAAGAGAAATGATGAAATTAAACTGAAAAAAACTGATAATAAGTATTATCTCTTAATCCCCATGACCTCCAGATTGGATTTTCTGGCAAGAAAACTCCACGGGGAATACAGACGACTTGAACTTGACGAATTAGGAGCTTTTATATGGGAACTTTGTGATGGTACGAGGAGCATAGAACAAATTGGAAAGAAGGTGAAAGAAAAATTTGGTGAGGAAGCCGAGCCATTGTATGAACGCCTTGTAACATTCATCTTTGAACTTTACAAGAGGAATCTTATTCTCCTAGGTGGGTGGGATGAACAAAGAGACTGAGGGGACTCTCCTGGCTTTTTTAGGTATGTTCCTTTATGGAATAGAACCCGTGGTAATTAAGGCAAACCCAACCAACCCCCTTAGCTTTGCAGCATTTTCTGCCCTCATAGCCTCTTTAATCCTTTGGCCAATCGTTTTACTCACATCCCGCTGGAAAGGGGTAAAGGAAAATCCACAGTGTATTCCAAGAGCATTTTTGGTAGGGGTGTTTGGAACTGCCCTGGCATATATCGCTTATTCTTATGGAGCTCGACTAAGTACCGCGATAAATGCTTCCCTTATAACAAGGGCAGAAGTTCTTTTCTCGTTTGTTCTTGCATATGTTTTCTTGAGGGAAAAAATAGCCAAAGGGCAAATCTTCTGGTCACTTTCAATCCTTGTGGGTCTATTTTTAGTGATAACACAGGGTAAAGCAATAATGCCAAGAAAGGGAGATTTACTCCTCCTGCTAGTCCCCCTCTTCTGGCAGAGCGGGCATGTGATAGCAAAGAAACTCCCATACAACCCATTTCTTATAGCAGCATTTAGAAATACCTTTGGGGGAATTTTGCTTCTTTTGCTTGCATTCCCCTCTGGGCTTGAGTTTTCAAAGCTTGCTGTAGCAGAGGGCATAATACTCTCATTTGGACAAGTGATATGGTACCTCGCAATAAAGCGGATAAACCTCTCAAAAGCGACAGCAATAATAACACCCGCTCCCGCAGTAGCAATAGGAGTTGCAACCCTCCTTGGGGAAGAATTCACAGTATATCACCTAGTAGGGTTTGTGCTCATAACCATTGGAACCTTTATGGTCAGCAGAATCAAAAGTGAACTAAAGACGGCCTAATAATTCATCGGCATTTTTTGGAACTCGAAGCCTTACGTAAGAATCATCCAACGACCTAAAAGCTGAGCCTCTAACAGCTGATATCTTCCTTTCAAGAAAATAGTGGTAAGTATCTCCAGAGCCCCACAAAAGCATTATTGGAGTCTGCATGTGGGTCTCAGCTATCAGGAACTTTTTCTTGAGAGCATTGATAATTTCCTTTTTTATGGAGGCTATCTTTTTTCTGCTTTCCTTGAGGAATTTTTGATCTTTAAGTGCTTCAACTGCCAAAATCTCTCCAATTGTACTTATCGGAAACGGCAAATCCACCTTTCTGTAAAGCTCCCCAAGCTCTCGGTTTTTTATAACAGCATAGCCTACCCTCATAGACGCCAGTCCAAAACCTTTTGAAAAAGAGCGCAGGACAATG
Source organism: Thermococcus sp. 101 C5 (assembly GCF_009372125.1). Classification (NCBI taxonomy): domain Archaea; kingdom Methanobacteriati; phylum Methanobacteriota; class Thermococci; order Thermococcales; family Thermococcaceae; genus Thermococcus; species Thermococcus sp. 101 C5. The sequence goes on along the minus strand of NZ_WHIZ01000003.1, from coordinate 49,789 downwards.
AGATTATCATGCTCGAGGTTTATTGCCGATTCTTCTTTTTCGACAAAATCTCCGTAAGCTTCATCTACAAGAACCAAAACGCCCTTCCTCTCGGCATATTGAACGATTTCCTCAACTTTTTTAAGCCTTAAAACCTGTCCCGTGGGGTTGTGAGGGTTGTCTAGGTAAAGGAGGGAGTAATCTGAAGTGAGAGCATTTATAACTTCCCCAATATCGATTTTAAACCGGTTTTCCTTTTTCAGGGAAACCGATTCATAGGAACCTCCCATGGCAAGTACGTCACTTATGTACCTTGTATACTGCGGAGAGATACCAAGCACCCTGGAGCCCGGGCTTATGACAAATTTGTTCACCTTTTCAAAGCATCCCATCGTTCCACAGCCAAAGAAAATGCTGTTCTCGTCTATGCCCCAGTATTCCGCAAGGGCGTTTCTGAGATAAGTATACTTCACATCCGGGTACGCAGAAAGGGCTATCTCTAAGTTTTTCAACCTTTCCTTTACCCTCTCGGAAGTTCCAAATGGATTTGTGCCAAGGGAACAATCGAGGAACCCTGCGCCATGGTCAATCTTATCCGCGTATCCCCCGGTACCTCAAGGGTGAAGAGCTCTTCGCGGACTTTAAACTTCCTCATCAAATGTCTCCCCTAATAGGCGTTCTACGACTTTTCTCCTCTTTTTCTCAAAGTCGTCCTTATCGAGGAATTCCCAGTAGTGTTCTCCGCTTGGGAACTTGCCCTCTTTTACATCTTCCCTGTAATTCTCAAGCGCCAGCTGAATTATGTTCCTTAAGTCGGCGTATTTCTTTACAAATGGGGGCACATGCTCATAGACGCCAAGGAGATCGTGCCATACCAGAACTTGCCCGTCCACATAAGGCCCGGAACCAATTCCTATCGTGGGTATTTTGACCTCCTCAGTTACCAACTTGGCAACATCTGCCAAAACGAACTCCAAAACAACAGCAAAAGCACCTGCCTTTTCTAATGCCTTCGCATCCCTAAGTATTTCCTCAATTTCTTCTTCGGTCTCCCCGGTTATATGGTAGCCTCCCAAGCGAAGGTACCTTTGGGGAGTCAATCCAGTATGCCCCATAACAGGTATGCCCGCCCTAACAAGCCTCTTTACTAGCTTCCTATGATCGTAACCGCCTTCAATCTTTACCGCATCCGCTCCTGCCTGGATTAACCGAGCAGCATTTTTCATGCCTTCCTCCACGCTAACTTCATAACTCATAAATGGCATATCCGCCAATACAAGCCCCCTCTTAACGGCTTTTGCAACCGCCCTTGTGTGATAAACCATCTGCTCCATGGTCACATTTAGGGTGTTCTGTTCTCCATAGACCACCATCCCCATAGAGTCTCCAACGAAGATAATGTCAATCTTGGCTTTATCTGCTAGAAGAGCTGATGGATAATCGTATGCAGTCACCATCGTAATTTTCTCTTTTCCCTTCATTTCCATAATCTTCTTCGGTGTTATCTCCCTCATGGTAACCCCTAAAGCCTAATAAACTTGGGGAAATATTAACCTATCGGGTGAGAGAATGAAAAGGTGGGAGCACTATGAACACACCGCTGACATTGGGATAAGAGGTTATGGGGATACCCTTGAAGAGGCTTTTGAAGCCGTTGCAATTGCTCTTTTTGACGTAATGGTTAACGTAGAAAAAGTTGAGAAGAAAGAAGTGAGAGAAGTGGAAGTGGAGGGGGAAGATTTATACTCTTTGCTCTACAACTTCCTCGAAGAGCTCCTTATCCTCCATGACACGGAAGGACTGGTTTTTAGGGACTTTGAAGTTAAAATAGAAAAAACCGAAGAAGGGTACAAGCTCAAGGCAAAAGCCTATGGAGAAAAGCTGAGCGAAAAGCATGAGCCAAAGGAAGAAGTCAAAGCCATAACCTACCACGACATGAAAATAGAGCAGCTCCCTGACGGAAGATGGATGGCACAGCTTGTCCCAGATATCTGAGGTGGTCACATGGAAGAAGTCGTCAAGATGAACAAAGCATTTTACGAGAGATATTTGAAACTCGACGATGGAGAAGAATTCTGGAGGCTCATGATGGCACCTTTGAGACAGAGTATAAGAATCAATACACTCAAAGCTCCCCTAGAGTACATAAAGGCAAGGCTGGAAGAGAGATATGAGCTTGAGCCTATTCCCTGGGTAAAAGAAGGGTTCTTCATCAACACCAGAGAATTCGGAGATATGGTGGAGTACTCTCTTGGGTTGGTCTTTCCCCAAGAGGCATCATCAATGATACCACCCGTTGTCCTAGACCCCAAGCCCGGGGAACTCGTCCTCGACATGGCGGCTGCTCCAGGGGCTAAAACAACACAGATAGCACAGTACATGAAAAATGAGGGGTGTATAATAGCCAATGACCTAAAAAAATGGCGTGCTAATGTCTTGATAGCAAACCTAAACAGGTTTGGAGTGCTCAACGCGAGGGTTACCGTCAAAGACGGCACGTACTTCTCAAGATTTGAAAATACATTTGATAAAATACTCCTCGATGCGCCTTGCTCGAGTGTTGGAATGATAAGAAAAAGCTTCAAGTTCTTAACAGACTGGAGTATGAAGAAGGTTATACGTTACTCCAATATTCAGAAAAAGCTAATACTCTCAGCGTATAAAGCCCTAAAGCCCGGAGGGGTTTTGGTGTACTCAACATGTACCATAGACCCTCTTGAAAACGAAGAAGTAGTTGACTACCTCCTCTCCAAGACTGACGCCAAGCTTGAGAAAATCAATCTACCCTTAAAATCAACACCACCCGTTTTGGAATTTGAAGGGAAGAAGTATTCCGAGGAGGTGAAAAAATGTCTCCGCCTTCATCCACAGGACAACAACACGGAAGCGTTCTTTGTAGCGAAGATAAGAAAACCATGAGCAAAAAAGTTAAAGAAATGCTGATAGAGCAATACGGATACGCACCAGATTTAATTTTTGAAGTAAAAGGGAGTAGGAGGGTTTACGCTTATAAGCCCTGTGAGTTTGACCCGAAGACTCACACAGATAAGGGAGTTTATTTTGGAAAAATCGAAAGTGATGGGATAAGGCTTACCATAGAAGGGAGCTTTTTGGTCGGTCCCAAAGCTACGAAAAACGTTGTTGAAGTTGGAGAGAAAGAAGCAAAGCTCTGGCTGAGCGGAGAAGACTTGAAAGTCTCAACTGAAGTGAGAGGATGGATAATATTAAAATGGGGCCTGTACTACCTCGGATGCGGGAAGGCAAAAGACGGTGTAATCAAAAACTACGTACCAAAAGAAAGGAGGATAACTCTCAAATAGCGCAATCTTTTAAAGTTTCGAGAGCTATTTAATTTGGGGGTGAGGAGAATGGAAATCCCATTAAAGAGGATAGACAAGATTAGGTGGGAGATACCGAAGTTCGATAAAAGAATGAGAGTGCCGGGGAGAGTTTATGCAGATGATACACTAATCCAAAAAATGAGACAGGATAGGACTCTCGAACAGGCCGCAAATGTGGCTATGCTTCCGGGGATTTATAAGTATTCGATAGTAATGCCTGATGGTCATCAGGGTTATGGCTTCCCAATCGGTGGAGTAGCTGCTTTTGACGTGAAAGAAGGAGTAATAAGCCCCGGAGGAGTGGGTTACGATGTGAATTGCCTACATGAAGAGAGCGAAGTCATAAGTGACTTAGGGTTCAGAATAAAGGTCAAAGATTTACCCACGATGTTCAAGGAGGTTCCACTCAAAGTCTACAATGTCAAGGAGGGTCACAATGATCACTCCAGAGTTATGTTGGTTGCTGAGAGAGACAGCGACGAGGAGATTTACGAGATAAGGCTCACCAGTGGTAGAGTCATTAAAGCTTCTGGAGATCACCCAGTGTTGACGGAGAATGGGTATAAGATAGCAGAAGAGCTAGAACCGGGGGACTTAGTTGCAGTTTATCCCTTTGAGGGAGTAGAATATGAGAAGCCCAGCACGGAAGTTCTTTTAACCCACCAAGATTTCGCAGATGAAGATAAGCAACTGATAAAGTACTTAGAAGAGAGGGGTCTGCTTCCTTTGAGAATGGATGATCCAAGGATAGGTGTTCTGGCAAGAATTCTTGGATACTTCATTGGTGATGGATCGTTCGATATATACCACGAGAAGAATGGAAGAGAGAGAATTATCACAGTTTTCTATGGAGACAGCAAGGGACTGGAAGAGTTGAGAAAAGATTTAGGTTTTTACTTCAATATCAAGGCTTCGAGAGTTTACACAAGGACAAGAAACGAGAAAGTCAAAACAGCATGGGGCGAGTTTGAGACTAGAGGAACAGAGTACTCAATAAAAGTGACATCAAAAGCGTTTTCAAAGCTTCTCATCAAATTGGGAGCTCCTGTTGGCAAGAAGACTGAGATTGACTTCGACGTGCCTGAGTGGATTAAGAAGTCTCCAAAATGGGTCAAGAGGAACTTTCTCGCAGGCCTCTTTGGAGCGGACGGAAGCAAACCGAGGCTAATGTCCAGCAATCACAAATACACTCCAAACACGATATCCTTGACTGCTGTCAAGGCTAAGGAGCTTGAAGAGAGCCTTGTCAGGTTCCTTAATTCAGTCAAAGATTTGCTGACAGAATTTGGAATTAGTTCCCACGTCAGAAAAGTCAAAGAATATAGCAACAGAGTAATGTACCGTCTCGTGATATACTCCAACACGGAGGAGATTTACAAGTTCCTTTCCAAGATTGGCTATGAATACACCTCTCATAAACCCTACGCGTTGATCTTTGGGGAGTATCTTAGAAGGAAAATCATGGCATCAAAAGAAATCTCAGAAAGCAACCTGGTTAAGAGAAACAGGAAACTGGCTGAGCTCCTACCTGAGTTTGAGAGCTTTGCCAAGACGTACGGACTTGAAGGTGGCTTTGTTCTTGATCCCGTTGTAGATGTCCGCAGAACAAAGAGTGACTCCAAGAAACTCTACGACATCGGCGTATACCACGAAGCCCACAACTTCATAGCAAATGGTATAGTAGTGCACAACTGCGGTGTCAGGCTTATTAGGACGAACTTAACGGAGAAAGAAGTTAGACCAAAGATCAAACAGCTCGTCGATACTCTATTCAAAAACGTGCCAAGCGGGCTTGGAAGCGAAGGAAGGATTAGGCTTCACTGGACACAATTGGATGATGTTCTTGCAGATGGCGCAAAGTGGGCTGTGGATAACGGATATGGCTGGAAGGAAGATTTAGAGCATCTAGAAGAGAACGGGAAAATGGAAGGAGCGGATCCAAATGCAGTAAGCCAAAAAGCAAAGCAAAGAGGAGCCCCACAATTAGGTTCTCTAGGAAGTGGAAACCACTTCTTGGAAGTGCAGGTGGTTGATAAAGTCTTCAATGAGGAAATCGCCAAGGTATACGGCCTATTTGAAGGACAGGTTGTTGTGATGGTGCACACCGGGTCGAGGGGTCTTGGGCATCAGGTGGCAAGTGACTACCTCAAGATCATGGAAAAGGCAAACAGAAAATACAACGTGCCATGGCCAGACAGAGAACTCGTAAGCGTTCCATTCCAGACAGAGGAAGGGCAAAAGTACTTCAGCGCTATGAAAGCTGCGGCAAACTTTGCATGGGCTAACAGGCAGATGATTACCCACTGGGTAAGGGAGAGCTTTGAGGAAGTGTTCAACCAAAAGGCTGAGGACTTAGGAATGAGCATAGTTTACGATGTTGCCCACAACATAGCAAAAGTTGAAGAGCACGAGGTTGATGGAAGGAAAGTCAAAGTTGTAGTTCACAGAAAAGGTGCTACAAGAGCATTCCCCGCTGGACATGAGGCTGTGCCAAGAGCTTACCGCAATGTGGGACAGCCTGTCTTAATCCCCGGTTCAATGGGTACGGCAAGCTATGTGCTTGCTGGAGCCGAGGGATCAATGAAAGAAACCTTTGGCAGCACATGCCACGGTGCGGGAAGGGTTTTGAGCAGACATGCCGCCACAAGGCAATTTAGGGGAGATAAGCTTAGAAACGAGCTCATGCAGAGAGGAATATACATCAGGGCAGCGAGCATGAGGGTTGTTGCAGAGGAAGCCCCCGGAGCCTACAAGAACGTCGATAACGTTGTTAACGTTGTTCATGAGGCGGGAATAGCTAATCTGGTGGCAAGGATGAGACCTATTGGAGTTGCAAAGGGCTAATTTGCTCTTTTCTATTTTTATCTGAGGTCGCTGGTCATAAATCTAACATAAGCAAAGGCAAACGGGAGGAGCAGAAAGGTTAAAAGCATTGATAGATTGTTGAACATCAAGATTAGGGAATCTCCAAGGGGAGCATAGTAGTTGGCTATTCTATCACCAGCAAAAACAGCAATAATTAAAGCAACATAGTGATGAGCCGGATTTATAAAGTGCAGCCTCTGCTCCCAGAGCTTAAAAGTTTCTTCCCATATTTCAAAAGCAGGCGTTCCATAAGGTGGCACTTCTCCAGCTAGGTGTTGGGCTATCAGAGAGACGATTAACCCATATATCATTGTTAAAAAAATTGCTAGGCCAATTGATATAAGCATAGAGGTCTCAGGTTTTTTTAGAAGTGTCGAAAAAAGGATGGAGAAGCTTAGAAAGACTAAGGAATAGAGAAATGTCAAAAGGAATGCAATAAATCCCCTGAAGACAGAATCTCCATCGAGAGGAGTGCCATTGATAAGGAGAAAGGCAATCGTAACCACATATCCAATGGTGATTGTAATAGCCAAAACAAACGCATTGCCGAGGAATTTCCCGTTTATAACTCCATCCCTGTAAACGGGATGTGCAAGGAGCGTTTTTATAGTTCCGCTCTCAATCTCTTTGTTTATCGCATCTGCCCCGAGAGAAGCTCCTAAAATAGCACCGATTACCGTGAAGAACGTAAAGTTGAGGGTAAGCATGGTAGAAAGAGGTGTAGCAAAAACTTCTCCACTCACTCCAAACAAATCCATTGATAAATTTTCAACAGAGGGAGAGGTTAGCTCACTTAAGTTGTCCCTCAGAGAGTAAGAGAGCAGAAGAAGGAGAAGAACATAAATGCTAAGGAGTATTGCAAACCTTTTGCTTTTTATTGAGACATAGAGCTCCTTCATCGCAATGTTCAATGCCTTCATCTCCTACCCACCCTCCTCATCATCCATATTACAGCCCCAAAAGTTAGCACGAGTATTAGTATCCCAATGTATGCAGTATTAGAGCTCTGAGTTACCCTAACCGTAATCTGGGTGCTGGCTTGAGCTTGATCTCCCTTTCCGGTGATTGTTATTTGATATGTTCCAGCAGGAGTTGTCTCGGGGACTTTTATCGTAACAGTCAAGCGATTCTTTGGTTCGCTAGTTCTTTCTCCAACATTGCCCTCCTCAAAATACAGCGACCCAAGCTCGGGAATTACTTGGGGAGTAACTTTAACATCCCATCCTTGAGGAGCGCTTACCTCAAATTTTATGTTCGTTATTGGAGCAGTTCCAGTGTTTTCGAGGGAAAGATAGGCGATCCCCTCCTTACCGGCTTTAATGTTCACCATTGGTGTCTCCGGATACATCTCAAATTTGTATTCCCCGATAAGCTTCACTACTAAGTTTATCCTTTTCTCCAATCCAGAGGAGCTATCAACGGCAATCGTCAGGTTGTATTCTCCAGGCTGGGCATTAAAGGGAGGAACTATTCTTAAAGTAACTTCTTTGGATTCTCCCGGGTTAATTTTTATCTTTCTCATAGGACTTTCCGCATAATAAAATTCCGCTGACCATCCTTCCGGAACGTCAAAAGTCGAAAGCAAATACGAATCTTCTTCTTTTCCTAAGTTCTTTATGCTCATTGTATAGCTCCCTATGGATCCAGCCGTAACTGCAACTGTGTCCCCGCTTCCCTCAAGCTCGAAGTAGTAGGGGAGCTTTGTTAAAGTTATCTCCAAAGTTTTTTCCTCCCCATCCTCAAGTGTGACATCTTCTTCAACAGTTTCATATCCCTCTTTTTCCACAAAAATTTTGTATTCTCCGGGTTTAAGCTCTATCTTGGCTTTTCCATAGCCGTCTGTCAAGGTAGTTTCGTCTCCAGTGCTAATTTTTGCTTTTTTCACAAAGTTGCCCTCTTCATCCTTAACGATCACGAGTATTTTTGCGGGCTCTCCTTTGTACGTCTTGTAGATAAAAACGCTCACGTTCTTTTCTATTCCGTTTATCGAGAACCCTATTTTATGCTCACCAAGCTCAGCATTTCTTGGAGCCTCTACAAAAAGAGTTATCTCTTGCTCTCCTTCCAAAAGAAAAGACTTGACTCTCTGGTTACCCATGAGGAAATATGCATTCCATCCAGCAGGTTTCTCTGTTACTTCCAGCTTTACAGCTTTCTCCTCTCCCCTATTTTTTATGATTATTGGGAATGTAACACTCTGACCAGCCTCAGTTTCAACACCAAGCATGGGAATTATAACATCAATGCCCGCATTTTTAACCACATCGAGGGTAATCTCGCTAATCTCTTCCCCAACTGCAAAGCGAATTCCCTTTTTTCCGCTCGCATCTTCGGAAATCTTTATAAAAAGAGTTAAAACAGCAGAAGCCTTGGGATTTAAAGCGATTTCATTGACCTCATATTTCCCACTCTCATCGAGAACTCTTACATCCCATCCCAAAGGCTTTGAGAGGATCTTTAGCTGTAAATTTAATTCCTTGTTGCCATTGTTGTAGACAGTTATTGGAATTTGGACTTCATCGCCAGCTTTCACCTTAAGCCCCCTGAAAGGATAGTAAACCTCATAATCCTTTCTCACCTTTCTGTCAACCTCAACATTAGCGTAGTAAACCCTCAAAACATCTTCTATGTATTCGAGGGCGAGTTTGTCGTAAACTCTGACAGAGTTTGCCCTTACCTCTATATCATCCCCGTTTATGCTCAGCAACACGCTTTCATTGCCTGAGTCCATCACCTTTAGAGAATAATCCCCTACTTCAAACGAAGCTCCGTTTTTAGGGGTTATCTCTTTGGTTAGAGGAGGCTTATACTGCAATGCAACAAAGACATCCTCGTTTTCAGCATTGTAGCTTCCAAGGACAACCCTTATGCTGCCAACTTCGGTAAGATTCCCCTGCCCAACAATTTTCTTTATTTCCTTATCCTCGTAGATTATAGCATACGGCTTCATTTCGTTCTTTTCCAAGGTGAGGTATATTTTGTATTCCCCTACAATCAGACTCTCTCCTATCTTTACCCTACCTTCAAACACCGTCACCCAGGGTTGGGCGCTCATGAAGGGAAAACTCGAAAGCAAGAGAACAAAAATAATCAAGGAGGCCCATTTTTTCATTTGACTCACCTCTTGTAAATAGTCCTCAAGAAAACGTCCTCCAAGCTTGGCTCTTCAACTTCAAGGCTCACAATTGTTATTCCCTTCCTTGCAAGAAGCTCTGAAAGCTGCTCCCTAATGTCCTCCTTTGCGAATATAATTGCCTTATTTTCGTTTATCCTTTCCATTCTTATAACTCCAGAAAGATCGATTTCCGGAAGTGCTTGCTTTGTCTCAACCTTTATCTCGTACCCTTCAAGTTCCATGAATTCTTTCTTTATTTCTTCAAGCGTTCCCAGTGCCCTAAGTTTCCCTTTGACTATTATACCGACTCTATCACTTAACTCCTCTACTTCACTGAGTATATGAGATGAGAAAAACACCGTTTTTCCTTTTTTGCGTTCTTCTCTAACGATGCTTTTTACTAGGTAAGCCCCTTCCGGGTCGAGGCCGCTTGTGGGCTCGTCCAGTATCAGCACTTCGGGATCGTTTATAAGTGCTTGAGCCAGCAAAAGCCTCTGCTTCATACCCTTCGAAAAGGTCTTGACTTTTCTATACCTTGCTTCCCACAGTCCTACAAGATTTAAAAGTTCTTCAATGCGCTTTTCCTTCTCTTGTTTTGAAAAGCTGTAAAAGTTTGCAAAGAACTCCAAGTTCCTCCATGCTGTCAATTCTTCATAGAGAGTTGCATTTTCTGGAAGAAAGCCTATTCGCTCTTTGACTTTTATGGGCTCTCTGAAAACGTCATTTCCAAGTATTCTCACAGTACCTTTGTCTGGGATTACAAGCCCAAGCATACTCAAGATAGTGGTCGTTTTACCCGCTCCATTTGGACCCAAAAATCCAAAAATTTCCCCTTTGTAAACTTCAAAGCTCAGTTCATCAACGGCTTTGAAATCTCCATAGCTTTTGGTGAGGTTTTCAACTTCTATGGCTTTCATAATATCACCTCAGCTCCATTTTCATAAACTTTGCATAGGCTATTGCAAAAGGCAAGAGAAACATAATTACCAAGGCTACAATGTTTTTCCATGCAATTCCAATTGCCTCCAGGTACGAAATATTTGAAGGCTTTAATGTGAGTGAAAATCCCCCAGAAGCTAATAATTCAGAGAATTCAGATATAGAAACCCCATACTTAATCGCGTTTAGTATGTTGTCCATATGGTAACCTGGGACTGGTGAGAGCAGGAGATAAACTTTCTTTAGTGCCTCTTGTAGGACTATTGGATTAGTAGGGGCAACTCCCTCTCTCAAGCTCATTAACACAACAAGGGTCGAAGCAACACTTGGGTAGACAATTTCAAGGAATATCGGCAGAATTACCGCCACTATTATTGCTGTTGAAGGTTTTTTTATGAATGTGGAAAGCAGAAAGCCTAAGGAGAGATAGACAAGCGAAAACAGCACAAAAAATGGCAACATTTTTACGAAAGTTGCTACAAATTCTGAGCCTAACGGAACACCAAGTATTAACAAGAATGCAATGCTCCCTATTGCAAATATTAAAAATGCCATTATAACTACTGCCATTCTGCCAAGGAACTTTCCTAACAAGTATTGATCTCTATAAATTGGATGACTCAAAGTGACTTTAATAGTTCCTCTTTCAACTTCCCTGTTTATAGCATCAGCCCCAAAAATTGCTCCAATTACTGCAAGGAAAAACATCATTGAGGAAATTTGGGCATTTTGAGCGGCGTTTAAAGCCATATCGGTGTCTAAAACCTCTATTCTCATTAAAGTACTCTTTATCCAGTATGCATACCCTGCGCCAGCCATCAAAAACACGACAAGCACTATAAGCACTCTCTTTGTCTTTATTCCCTCATAGATTTCTTTCATGGAAACGTTCAAAATTGATGACATTTTCTCACCTCATTGTTTTGCAATTACTTAGTTGAATTTAAATATCCTATTTTGGAATTTAAACTTTTTGGTGATTAGACGTTAGTGAGCTACTCCACTCTTTCGGAAGGGGACATCCCGCCCGAATATGTTGAGCTGTATCTCATTCTCGGGGAGAGTATTACAAATAGCGCTGTCATTATTTGGAATTTCCTCGTTTTGATGCCGACTTCAAAATCCTTCACTGCAATGTTCATTACTTTCATGGTGACCACCAAGCCTGATAGCAACTCATATACTTAAAGCTATTGATACCTTTAGTTTTATTAATCATTCAAAAAAACATAAGTAAAAACAAGATAAACAAATCAACAATAGAGGGGATTATCAAATGAAAAAGAAAAAGCAGGTTTCACTCCTTTTCCAGTACAACAGCCGTTCCATAGGCAAAAATCTCTGCTGCTCCTGAGGCAACTGCTGAAGTCATAAACCTAACTCCAATAACCCCGTTTGCTCCCATTTCCTTTGCGTGCTGAATCATCCTCTGAAGGGCTATCTCTCTCGCCTCTGCAAGCATTTCGGTGTACTCCTTAACTTCTCCACCAGCAATATTCCTTAAACCGGCAAGTATGTCTTTTCCAAGGTGCTTTGCCCTAACGGTTGCTCCCCTCGCGATTCCAAGAACCTTAACTACCTTATACCCGGGAACATTCTCCGTTGTAGAAATAATAAATTCCTCCATATTCACCACCCAAATACTTCGAACTTCGAGGTAATTTTATATTCTAAAGCTTAAATACTTTTCTGGAGTAATAGGAGAGGTGAGAAAATGGAGCTCACACATGTCGATGAAAAGGGCGTAAAAATGGTCGAGGTTGGGCATAAGGATGTGGTCTTCAGGAAAGCCGTTGCAAAGGGAAGAATAAAGCTAAAACCTGAGACCATCAAGCTCATCCAAGAGGGAAAAACAAAAAAGGGAAACGTGATAGCAACTGCGCAGCTTGCAGGAATTTTGGCCGTAAAGAAAACTCCAGAGCTCATTCCCCTCTGCCACCCCATTCCGCTCACAGGAGTGGACATATCCTTTGAGTTCGGAGAAGACTACATCGAGGCAACTTGTGAGGTTAGAGCCTACTACAAAACAGGCGTCGAAATGGAAGCGCTAACTGGTGTCAGCGTTGCCCTTCTCACGATATGGGACATGGTAAAGGCCGTAGAAAAAGATGCCAGCGGCCAGTATCCCTTTACAAAGATTGAAGAGATTAGAGTAGTGGAGAAAGTGAAGGAGTAGGGTTTATAAAATCCACCAGAGGTTTAGTGAGAGATGAAGCTCAACAGTGAAGCGAAGGAAATATACAAGGCTATAAAAAATGAGATAAAGAGGAGAATCCAGCTCAGAGAAAGTCTAGTGTACCTTGAGAAATTTTCGCTAACAAACAACAGAGAGGAAATATTAAGAAGACATAGGTATCTGAAGGAAAATCTTCCGAAAATCAGCGAAGAGCTAAAGCCTCTCCTTTCAAAGATAAGACCCATAAGGTTTAGAAGGGAATATCTCCACGACAGGCTTCTTGTAGTCAGTGAAGAGGAATTCGAGAAGGCAAAAGCCCTCAATATATGTGACGTCTCTCTAGAACCAGAGGAAGGCTATGACCTAATACTGAGCACAGCTGACTATGGCATTGATGTTGAACTTTCCATTAGCGAAATAGCTCCCGAGCTCTATATAATGCCCCTGTGGGAGAACCGAGAAACGCTTAAAGCCCTTGCCAGCATAGGGAGAATTCTAAACTCTCCTTCCGTTGCAGAGGAAATTTTGACAGAGCTAAGAAGACTCGAAAAAGTTGCGAAGAGGAGAGAGATTTTAGAGAACCTAGACGAAATAGTTCGGAGAGAAGAGCAGAGGTTAAACACAAAGATCGAAGAGATGCTAAAGAAATTTAGCCTAACCCTGAGCGGAAAGGAACTTTTGGAGTTCCTAAAGGAACTAAAGAGCGGAAATTATCAAGCAATATTCTCCCACTTCTCCCAGGTTGAAAACGAAATCCTGAGGGAGATAAGAAAAAGCGAAGAAAGACTTAGTAAACTGCTTAATCTTGATGTGGAGGTGTTTTCAAGAGATAATTTATACCCAGTGGAAGTTTCTGCAGAGACTGTTGAACTCCTGAGGACAGAGCTCGAAAAAGAAACAAAGATTGAGATGTATTTAGTGAGCAGGGAAATCCTGAGGAAAATAAAGCCACTACTCCCGAAACTGAAAGAAGAGCTTCAAAAAGCTTATGAACTGGAATTCTTGAGGGCTGTGAAAGAATTTACCGAAGGCTTTGTCTTTCCAGAAATTGCCAGCGGAGGGGTAGCTTTCATAAATGGAAGGCACCTCTTTATAGAAAACCCACAGCCGGTCAACTACGTCGTTGGGAACGTTGCGAGCTTTGACGGCACAAGAGGAGAAAAGGTTGTGATTTTAACTGGAGCTAACAGCGGTGGAAAGACCTCTCTGCTCGAACTCATCACCCAGATAGTTCTCCTCACCCACATGGGGCTTCCAGTTCCTGCGGAAAAAGCATGGGTTGAGCCATTAGATGAGCTTTTCTTCTTCAGAAGGAAGCGCTCTTCCTACGGAGCCGGTGCTTTTGAGACCGCCTTAAAGGCTTTTGCCCGCGCTCTCACAAAAGAAGGCAAAAAGCTGATCCTCATAGACGAGTTTGAGGCCATAACGGAACCCGGTGCTGCAGTGAAGATTATTGGGGAGCTCCTTAAGGTAGCCCACGAAAAGGGGTTTTACGTCGTTATCGTCTCTCACTTAGGAGAAGACCTAAAGAGAGAGCTGTCCTTTGCGAGGGTTGACGGAATAGAGGCAGAAGGCTTGGATGAGAACCTCAACCTGATAGTGGACAGACAGCCCAAGTTTGGAAAGCTTGGAAAGAGCACTCCAGAGCTGATAGTGGAAAAACTGGCAAAGAAAAAGCGCGGAAAAGAGAAGGAGATTTTTGAGAGAGTCCTGAAGGCTTTCAAAGGCTAACCCTTAATCCATCCCCTCTCTCTGTATCGTCCTCTGCTTTCGATTTCGTCCAGCTTTGCTTCGACCTCTTTTCTCTTTTCTGTGCCTCTAATCTCTTCATAACCGTTTAAAACCTCTTCAAACCCCTTCTCAAACCACTTGTAATGTGTGCTCTCCATAGCCCTTCTGAGGAGATGCAGGTCAACTCCCTGAGCTTCAAGTGTTGCATCGAACTCGGCAAGACCGAAGTCAATGAAGTAAACCTTTCCTTCTCTGAAAATCATATTTGAGGTAGTCAAATCGCCGTGAACTATGCCCGCTTCATGGAGCTTTCCTATCTGCCTGCCGATTTCCCTGCAGATTTTTAGGCGCTCTTCCATCGGGATGCTCTCAAGCAGTTCCTTTAGTCTCTCACCTTCAATGTACTCCATGACTATTTTCATGTCCTTTAGGTCAACTTCATACACGTAGGGAACGTTAACCCCAAACTCTTTTGCCCTGTGAAGGATTCTTGCTTCTCTCACGGTTCTCTCTTTTCTAAGTTTTTCGTCAATCTCCTTGATCCTATAACGCTTTGGTATGCGGTGTTTTATTATGACTTTCTCCCCATTAAACGGGAAGTAAAGCTCCTCAAAGCCTGCCAGATAAATCTTTGCTTCTGCTCCCTGTTTTATCAGCTTCATGTGCTTCACCCATTTATCTCAAGTGCCTGAATAACACCATGAGCATCTTCAAATACAAGCCTGATAGAGATAACGTCTTCAATTTTTAGCACTAACAAGGCATTTCCTCCTTTAAGTACCAGCTTGGCCTCATCGATCTCATTTTCCTCAAGTTTTTTCATGGCATATTTAAGCTTTTCATCTTTACTCTCGAGCATATCATCTAGAAGAGATGCTCTGTTTTCTATTTCAATGTCCAACAGTTTGTAGTCTGAAACCTTCTCTAAGAACTCCTTGAGCTTCTTAATTTCTTTAATGAGATAGACCCTAGGCTCTTCCATACCCACAACACCACTTGTATTTTGTTTTGTAAGTGTATTAAAGTTTCTCGAACATTTGACAAAAGGTTTAAATATTATGTCAACTTACATAGGTTGACAAGAATTCAATGGTGAAGTGAATGAAGCTTGAGGACTCATGGCCTATAACCCCTCTAGGAGTTTCAAGGATTTTTGTAATATTGGGATATTCTCTAATGATTGCGAGTTTAATTCTTCAAGTCCGCGTTGTAGAGCTTACTTTTGGTGGACTTACTCTTTTTGCACTCTCTAGGGGAAGGGGTATAGAGATTAAAGAAGATGGACTTGTTTTAAAATATCTTTTCTGGAAGGTTAAAATACCTTTTGAGGAAATCAAAGAGGTAATGCTTGCGAATGAGCTCAGAGAGGCCAAATTATTTAGATACAACTGGAAAGATGCAGGACTTGTAGTGTTGCTCTTTATTATAACCCTCATCAAAGCGCCATGGAGAGAATTCCCTCTCCTTTTTCTCTGGATTTTTGTCATTTATGTTGCTTATTTCTTGTATCTCTTTGTTCCAATCTATAAAATTTGGGAAGACTTCGGGAAAATCTTTTTGGGTATTGTAGTGTTGCTTCCCATATTTTCCACCTTAGTTGGTGAAAACCCAGTTCTTGGAGTATTTCTTGGAATTGTATTTCTCGTGTTTATCGTTTTCTGGACAAGATTCGACTACATAATTGTCAATACTGTGGGAAAAGGTATTATCGTAATAGGATGCCCCGATGGAAGAAAAGCTATCAAAATGTTTATGGGTGTTAGAAATGAAGCTTGAAGGCATTAGGCCATCAAATTTCAGCGGAGTTCCAGCTCTAATGGCAATCTCTGCACTTGTGATGATACTTGGAGGGATAGAATTCTCCTCATTGTGGATGGGAATTACTGGCTGGGCTCTTATCTTTGCTTCATGGGGAGTATCAGCCAAAATTGAAAACAAAACCTTAGTTCTCAAGTATGCCTTTGGGTTGCTACCTATAAAGCTCAGAGCGGAGGATATTGATGAGGTTTTAATCCTGAACAGAGTGGAAAGGGGTGTTCTTTTAAGGCATTTCCCTATAGTTGGAATCGCTTATATGGGGGCACTTGTCTATGCGTTATACCGTTATTCCACATTTCCGGAGAACCTTCTGCCGGGGTATTACCTGGGAGCCCTTGGGATAATTGTAATCTCAAGTTCTGTACTGCTCTCAATGGCAGTACCAACTGGGAAAACACGTCATAAGCTTCTTGCAACAGTCGCTATTTCTATTGCTGGTGCATTTCTTCTATGGCTTAAGACTCGTAAAGCAGAAATGATTCCAATGATAGCAGTCTTAGCTATGATAACTCTTTTGATAGTATACGATATCGACACTGAAGACCACATCGTTTTGAAAACAAAGAAAGGCAAATATCTCTTAACCTCTAACGCTCCCAGAGATAAAGTGGAAAGAGCAATCAAAGCAATCATGGAGGTTTTAAGTGATGATTAGGCTCCCGGAAAGCATGGAAAGAATCTGGACTATGAAGGCAAAAGGGATGAGAGAGATAGAAATAGCAGAAAGTCTTGGAATTTCAAGACAGGCTGTAAACAAATCTTTGAAAGAGGCTAAAGCTAAGCTCTTTGAGGCTTTCTTTTCCCTAGCTGAGACATTTTCGTGGGAAATCGTAAGAGTAAACGCCGAAAAGGGATTTATGGTTGCAAGAGGGAAATGCGGAGGCAGAGCAACAAGGGTTTACGCGTTCTACATACCGGAGAAAGGGATAAGGGCATTTTTTGACAATGAGATTCCGGAGTTTGTTCTTCAACATGCTTTGGAGTTCGGCATTATTAAAAAACCAGACAAGAGGGAACTGATAAATGCTTTGGAGAGCTGACTAATCTCTCTTCTTTCTGATTCCCCTCTCAAAATCTAGGAACTCTCTTATTTTTGCTTTTCCTTTGGTGATCTCGATGAGGTAGTTTATAAGCTCCTCTTTTTTCTCTGGCAACACTCCAGCCACAAATTTGACTTCGACATTGAATTCTCTCTCGAAAATTTCTGCCTCGAATTTTTCAATTGCTTTTTCAACTGCGTTGTAAAGGTTGTACGGAAAAACTATTTCAATTGGTTCTTTTTTGATGACCTCTATTATTCCCGCTTTTTCAAGAGCTTCACTTGCTGTCTCGCTGTATGCCTTTATCAATCCTCCATAGCCAAGCTTTGTTCCGCCAAAATACCTCGTTACAACGACCACAACGTTTTCCAGACCCTTGTATTCAAGAACCTTAAAAACAGGCTTTCCGGCACTTCCCCTTGGCTCTCCATCGTCATCATAGTGAACGAGAAGTGTGTTCCCCTCTCTAACCCTATAAGCGGAAACATTGTGCGTCGCATCTGCGTGGGCTTCCTTGACTTTTCTAATGAACTCTTTGGCCTCTTTCTCTGATTTTACTGGCATGGCATAGCCGATAAAGAGAGAATCCACATAGAGCTTTTCAACCTTCCCAAACCCTCTAATTGTCCGATATCCCTCCATGGAAGAGAATGGACAAACACTCTTTAATAATCTTTTGCGTTCCTCTTCTTTGTAAGTTAGGCAAAACTTCTGCCCATTTATTGGCTACTATTCAAAATTTTTCATCAAATTCAGCCTTTTAAGTAGAAACGTTTTTATAGAGTACTAACGAAAGGTTCTTGTTTAACATAACGGAGGTAATTGAAATGATGGTAGGACAAGGTGGACAGCCTGTTGTTATTCTCCCCGAAGGAACCCAGAGATACGTTGGAAGGGATGCCCAAAGACTAAACATTTTGGCCGCTAGAGTCATAGCGGAGACCGTAAGAACCACCCTTGGTCCAAAGGGTATGGACAAAATGCTTGTTGACAGCCTTGGAGACATAGTCATCACAAACGACGGTGCAACGATTTTGGAGCAAATAGACGTTCAGCACCCTGCAGCTAAAATGATTATTGAAATCGCAAAGACCCAGGACAAGGAAGCCGGAGATGGAACAACCTCAGCCGTTGTAATTGCGGGAGAACTCTTAGCAAAGGCTGAAGAGCTTTTAGATCAAAATATCCACCCAAGCATAATTATTAAGGGTTACACTCTTGCAGCCGAGAAGGCTCAAGAGATACTTGACAGCATGGCAATCTCAGTTGAACCAGACAATGAGGAAATCCTCATAAAAATAGCCTCAACTTCAATAACCGGTAAGAATGCTGAAAGCCACAAAGAGCTTTTGGCAAAACTTGCTGTGGGGGCAGTTAAACAGGTTGCCGAGAAGCTTAACGGCAAATACGTTGTAGATATTGACAACATCAAGTTTGAGAAGAAGGAGGGTGGAAGCGTAAGGGACACCCAGCTCATCAGGGGTGTCGTAATCGACAAGGAGAGAGTCCACCCAAGAATGCCAAAGAAAGTTGAAAACGCCAAGATTGCACTTATCAACGATGCCCTCGAAGTTAAAAAGACCGAAACAGACGCAAAGATAAACATCACAAGCCCAGACCAGCTCTACGCATTCCTCGAGCAGGAGGAGAAAATGCTCCAAGAGATGGTGGAGCAAATAGCCGCAACAGGTGCTAACGTTGTCTTCTGCCAGAAGGGAATTGATGACCTAGCACAGCACTACCTCGCAAAGCACGGTATCTTGGCAGTTAGAAGGGTCAAGAAGAGCGACATGGAGAAGCTTGCCAAGGCCACAGGTGCAAAGATCGTCACAAACGTCAAAGACCTAACAAGCGAAGACCTCGGTTATGCCGAGCTTGTTGAGGAGAGGAAGGTTGCTGGCGAGAACATGATATTTGTTGAGGGCTGCAGGAATCCAAAGGCCGTCACAATCCTCATCAGAGGTGGAACAGAGCACGTTGTGGATGAAGTCGAAAGAGCCCTCGAAGACGCTATCAAAGTCGTCAAGGACGTCATGGAAGACGGTGCAATCTTACCAGGAGGAGGAGCTACAGAGATTGAGCTTAGCATCAGACTTGATGAGTTTGCAAAGCAGGTAGGAGGCAAGGAACAGCTTGCAGTTGAGGCCTTTGCCGAGGCTTTGAAGATCATTCCAAAGACCCTCGCAGAGAACGCAGGGCTTGACACAATAGATGTCCTTGTTAAGGCCATAAGTGAGCACAAGAACAAAGGAAAAGCAATCGGTGTAGATGTCTTCGCTGGAGAGCCAGCTGACATGCTCGAGAGGGGAGTCATTGAGCCAGCGAGGGTTAAGAGGCAGGCCATAAAGAGCGCAAGCGAAGTTGCAATAATGATCCTCAGAATCGACGACGTCATAGCTGCAAAGCTTTCAAAGAACGAAGGCAAAGGCGGAGAAGGAGACATGGGTGGAATGGGCGGAATGCCCGGCATGATGTGATCTTCTTTTCTCAGATTTTTACTTTTCTATCCAATTAAAAATGAAATTCATCAGAGGAGTTTAATAAAAAAAGAAGAAATCATCCAAGCACTGAGAGCAGAACTCCAGCTACGACTGCGGTTCCTATAACTCCAGCAACGTTTGGTCCCATTGCATGCATTAGTATGAAGTTTCCGGGGTCTTCTTTTGCAGCGATCCTTTGAACAACCCTAGCACTCATTGGAACTGCTGAAACTCCTGCTGCACCGATCATTGGGTTTATCTTTCCACCGCTGAGCTTCATCATGAGTTTACCAAGCAATACTCCTCCAGCTGTTGCTGAAGCAAATGCCACAACACCAAGGAGGAGGATTTTTATTGTGCTTAAGGTTAGAAAGCTCTCTGCCTGCATTGTCGAACCAACGCCAAGCCCTAGGAATATTGTAACAATGTTCATCAGCTCTTCTCTTGCGGCTTTGCTTAAACGCTCAACAACACCGCTTTCCCTGAAGAGGTTGCCGATCATGAGCATTCCAACTAGGGGAGCTGCTGAAGGCACGAGAAGACCGATGATTATCATTGAAGCTATTGGGAACAGTATCTTTTCCCTCTTTGAAACTGGTCTCAACTGCTCCATTCTGATTTTCCTTTCCTCAGGGGTTGTAAGAGCCTTGATAACGGGAGGCTGGATGAGCGGGACAAGGCTCATGTAGGAGTAAGCAGCCACTGCAGTCGCACCGAGTAAGTGAGGAGCGAGCTTTGTAGTTAGATAAATCGTCGTTGGGCCGTCAGCACCACCTATGATACCTATCGAGGCTGCCTCCTGAAGGTTAAAGCCCAACGCAATCGCGACAAGCATTGCAACGAAAACACCAATCTGTGCTGCTGCTCCAAGCAGTGCGGTCTTTGGATCGGCAATCATTGGACCGAAGTCTGTCATTGCTCCAAGCCCAAAGAATATCAGTAATGGGACGACCTCTGTGTCGATAAGGTAGTGCTTTATAAGGTAGAACAGTCCCGGATGGTGTGGGTCAGCGCTCAAAATGCCTGTTAGCGGGAGATTTACCAGTACGGCACTTGCTCCAATCGGAAGCAGCAATAATGGCTCCATCTCATACCTTATAGCCAGATAGATTAGGATAAACCCGACAAGTATCATTATCACATTTCCTACTGTTAAGTGAAAGAGACCTATGTTGGCAAAGAAGTCAAGTATTGCCTGTTCAAGCCCCATTTTCCATCACCCGAGTTCTATTAGTGGTTGGCCGGTATCTACTGTATCGCCCTCTTTAACGAGGATTTTCTTAACAACACCATCCCTCGGCGAAGGAATCTCGTTCTCCATCTTCATTGCCTCAAGCACAAGCAACCCCTGACCAGCCTTAACCTCATCACCCTCCCTAACCAAAATCCTAAGCACCTTACCCGGCATTGGTGCTGTAACAACATTTTCACCAGCCGGCACTGGAGCAGAAGAAACCCCAACCGGCGCTGAAGGTGCTGGAGCTGGCGCAGGAGTAGCGACAGGAGCACCAGCCTGAACAGGAGCTGCCGAAGGAGCTTGAAGGGCACCCATTGGTATTCCAAGGTCTTTGGCTTCAATTTCATAGCTTTCTCCTTCAAAACTGACTTTGAACTTCCCGCCACCGAGTTCTTCAACTTCAACCTCGTAGGGAACGCCATCAACAATGACCTTAACTTTACCTTTCATTATCACCATGCCCCCATTTCATAATTAAAGTTCTCAACTTCCTCAAGTTGGGTTTGGACGCCATATAAACGCCAAACATCGGAAGGTTTCTTTTTAAACGGCAAAGGCCTGAGCTGGGCGTTTTTCTCCGCTATGTAGGCCAAAACCGCAGCAGTGATTACAGCAAGCTTCTTGGGCTCAATTGAAGGCTTCTCTTCGGCGATGACCTTTTCTTCTTTCTCTTCTTTGGGTAAAGGCTTAACTTCCACAGGCTTTTTTCTTTCAATCAGCGCTTTCTCTAGATGGCCTATTCCGTACATTGCCAAGGCGAGCAGTGCCAGCACTAGGAAAACCACCACAACACCCAAAATGGTAATATAAAAGCCCTCAAGGAAAAACTCCACTGTGACCATCTCTCGCACCTCACAGCGGTATGTTGCCGTGCTTCTTCGGTGGAAGCTTTACACGCTTGCTCTCCAAAGCTTCCAACGCCATGATAATCTTTCCTCTTGTCTCTGCTGGGTCGATAACGTCGTCTATGTAGCCTCTGCTTGCGGCCACATATGGGTTAGCGAACTTCTCTCTGTACTCCCTTATCTTTTCCTGTCTAACCGCTTCTGGATTTTCTGCTTTGGCAATCTCCTTTCTAAAGATGATATTTGCCGCTCCTTCTGGACCCATAACGGCTATCTCAGCTGTTGGCCAGGCAAAGACAAAATCTGCACCGAGGTGCTTGCTTCCCATTGCTAAGTAAGCTCCACCATAAGCTTTCCTCAGGATTACTGTAACCATCGGGACTGTTGCCTCTGAATAAGCGTAGAGTACCTTTGCACCGTGCCTTATGATTCCACCGTATTCCTGCTGAACTCCGGGTAAGTAACCGGGGACATCAACGAGGGTGACTATCGGGATGTTAAAGGCGTCACAGGTTCTTACGAACCTCGCTATCTTGTCGGAGCTGTCTATGTCAAGAACTCCAGCAAGGTGGATTGGGTTGTTTGCGACTATACCAACTGTCTGCCCGTTCATTCTTCCAAAGCCCACAACTGCATTTGGAGCGAAGTATGGAAGTACTTCGAGGAAATCCGGATTTCCGTTGGCATCTCTATCAACAATCTCATAGATGACCTGCCTCACATCGTAACCTTTGTTGGGATCGTCGGGAACTATCTCATAGAGCTTTTCACTCTTTCTGAAGGGTGGGTCGTTGGTCGGGTATCTTGGTGGCTTTTCCATGTTGTTTGATGGAAGGTAACTTAGCAACTTTCTTATGAGCATGAGAACTTCTTCATCACTCTTGCCTATTAAGTGGGCCTGTCCGCTCTTTTGAGCATGAATCATTGCACCACCAAGCTGAATTGGAGAAACTTCCACACCAGTGACGGCCTTTACTACCTGAGGACCGGTAATGAACATATAGCTTGCAGGATTGTCGACCATGAGAATAAAGTCACCTATAGCAGGACTGTAAACTGCTCCACCTGCACAGGGACCCATGATAGCAGTAATCTGTGGAACCACTCCACTCAGAATCGTGTTCATCTTGAAGATTTCACCATAGCCCTTAAGGGAGTCAACACCCTCCTGAATTCTTGCTCCACCGGAGTCGTTGAGACCTATTACCGGAGCACCTGCTTCCAGAGCAAGCTCCATGATGCGCTTTATCTTTGCGGCATGCATTTCTCCAAGAGAACCACCCATAACAGTGAAATCCTGGGCGTAGACGAAGACGAGCCTGCCATCGATGGTTCCGTAACCGGTAATAACCCCATCTGCAGGCAGTTCCATCTTGTCGAGGCCGAATTCTGTGCCGCGGTGTTTTACGAACATTCCAAGCTCCACGAAGCTTCCCGGATCAAGGAGCTTTTCAATTCTTTCTCTTGCTGTAAGCTTCCCTTTTTCGTGCTGCTTTGCGATTTTTTCTTCTCCACCCATCTTAAGAATTTTCTCCTTCTTTTCATAGAGTTCCTTCACTTTTTCTTCCATAGTCATAAGAGCTGCCCCCATAACCATTGGTTAACTAAGTTGTAGTTTGTAAACCCCTTTAAAAGGATTTTCATAGTCGTAAAATGTCTAAAAGAATACATGCACACAAATAAAAGAGTGAAAAAGAGCTCAGAGGTGCTCTATTGGTGTTTCGGCACCACAGGCTTCACACTTCAAGAAGTGGAAGCGATCTCTCTTGAGGATCTTCGTGTCTGGAGAGCCACATACGGGACAGATGACGTACTCTTTGAGGTATTTCTTCATTTTGTTCGCTATGAGGTATGGGGTAAAACGTCCCTGCAACACAACCCTTCTTCCTTCCAAGACACCTGCTGTGGCAACTTCCCTCAGGATAAACTTGAGCAGGTGGTTCGGATCCCTGTTCATTGCCTCAGCAATGTCTCTAAAGTTCTCGATTATTGTCTTGTTACCTTCAATTGTCACGATTGCAGCGGGAACCTCAAATCTCGATGTATGGTGCTTAACGTTCTCGGGAAGTTCGTCATATGCTTTTTCCAAAAGCTTCTCATAATCATAATAATCGTACTCCATTTTTCTCACCTCGCTATAAGGTTCTATCTCTGCCTTATTAATCTTTTCACAAAACTTTGTAGTAGCCCGAGCGCGGTTCATATATCATTGAGTTCGCTTTGAGTTCTTCCAATATTTTCTCAACTTCACTCTTTCCTATTCCGTGTTTGCTGGCCTCTTTTATTATCTCTTCCCTAGGGGCCCCGTAGTCTTCCAAATCCTGAAGCTCTTTTATTATATTGAGAATCTTGTCCATCTTGTTGATTTTCTTTGAGGATTTTCCAATCTCCAAGATGCTGACATCAATGTTTCCTTCTTCGTCCATTGCCGTTTTCCTAAGTGTATACTCCATGAGCTCAATGGCAGCTCTGGCGTCTTCTTTTGTGACAATCTCACTGAGCCTCATTTTTGCATGAGCCTCGCTAAGCCTTATGAGGGCCTCAAGCTGTCTTGCAGTGATTGGAATCGGTTTAATCCCTTCTTCACTACCTCCTCTCCCTATTGTCCTTCTCATTTTAACGTAGTAGCGCTTGATTTCTTCCATTGCCTCTTTACTGAGCACCGGTTTGATATTCTTTCTTGCATAGGCTATGTACTTTTTAATAAGGTCGTGGGGTATCTTCGGAGTAATTGCCTCAGCTTCGCCCTTTCTGACCTTAAGTATGTGCTCGGCTATCTCGGAGTCAAGTTTTTCATCCGGCTCATCGAGAAGAACGAAGATAAGGTCAAATCTGCTTAGAAGTGTTGGAGGCAAGTCCACTTGCTCTGGAAGAGGCTTCATCCTGTTGAACCTTCCATATTTGGGATTGGCCGCGGCTATAACCGTGGTTCTTGCGTTCAGCGTCGCGGTGATTCCCGCCTTTGATATACTAACGGTCTGCTGCTCAAGGGCCTCGTGTATGGAGCTCCTATCCCTATCGCTCATCTTGTCTATTTCGTCAATGCAGTTGTGCACAATTATTCCTTCGGCTACAAAGTTATGATAAACAGGCACGTAAAGATCGTAAACATGCCCTTCATATGGTATCCTCCCTACCTCCACAATTTCGTCAAGGAAGTAGTCTCTTCTTGCTAGAATTTCAAGCTTAAATTTTATTTCCGGGCTGAGATAATCCGAAAGTCTCTCCAGAAGTTTATGGATTTGTTTCCTAGTTGGAACACGGATGCCTTTGGAGTACTCATAGATAATACTCCAAAGACCTTTTTTCAGGAGAATTGAAGCTGGTATTTCCTCTCTTATCCTCCTCGCAATTTCTTTGACAGGTTCTGAGGGCAATTTGTCGCTTTTGGACGATATAAGGCGTTTAACTTCAGGGATTTCTTTGACCTTTATGCTGTAAGATTTCACAGCTTCTAAAAGGTTTTTAACGTCCTCCCTAGAGGTTATTTGTATTCTATTAACGTTTTCTCGTTTGTCTCTTACAATTCTGGCATACACGTCAAATCTCCTTAGGAGCATGGCAAAGGCATTATCTTTCCTGATATCATTAGATAGGAGGAATTCCACGTGGACAACTTCTCCTTTATCACTCCGCTTTATTGATACACAACCGTCTGAGTCCAGAGCCCCTGCAACAAATGCTTTAAGTGCCTCATCATCTAGCCCAAAGAGGTTCGTTAGATTGTCTTTTGTGAGGTACTCGTAGATGTAGCCGAGAAGAGGAGAATTTACTGAGAAGATTATGCTTTCACTCGAGATTTTGTTCCCTGCCAAGATGCTCGACGTAGTTCTCCTGTACTCTCTGAGTTTTTTGGGATAAAATAATGCAAAACTCTCTCTTAACCTTTTGAGCTGTTTTTCATTGACAAGTGATTGGGTTATCCGCAGTGTTACCCTATCTCCAATTCTTTGAATCCACCCGTCTCCGTACAGAAATCCAAAGAAATAGGCCATTTCTGGAGTTATATATGCGACCTTAAGCTTTTCTCTTCTTGAATATGGCCCATAAGCCAGGGGACGCTTCTTCCATTTTTCGTAAATGCCGAAATCTTTGAGTATTTTCCTGAACTTGCCAACCTTTATAGCTCCTCTCCCAGATAGGAAGTCTTTTGAAATACCGTAGTGCCTGTTGAATTCTGCAATAGACTTGAATCTTCTAAGAACTTCTTTTCTTAGCTCTTCTTTTTCTTCCTTGGTTAATTTAACCCGCCAGTTTTCAGGAAGTATGTCAAGGATGTGGATTTTCTCCTTCACCTCTGGGAGTTTGAGAGGAGCAACGACCGTATCACCCGGTTTAAACTCTCCCGCTTCTTTCCATTCTAATGTTTTACCATCAATGAGCCAGTGGTCAGGGGTAAGAAGGAGTTCATTACCCGAGCGGAATTTTAGCTTAACGAGTTCTCCTTTCCATTGTTTCTTCCGGATGATTGTTGCCAAAGAGTTACCAGTTTTCATTCTTTCAAGGTCTAATGAGACAACTTCGAAAGTATCTTCCTGAATATCCACTATCTCCCCGTTAGATTTGGCTTTGTAGGACTTTGCCTCATTAAATAACTCTTTTATTGGAAGGTATTTGCCGTTCACAAGCACTCTCGAATCTGGGTGAAGACATGCTATGCCCATATCGGCTAAAACAAGAACTCCAGCCTCCAAAACCCAGGAACCTGTTAATTCATCCCTCACTGCAGCAGCGGTATTATGGACTACGAATCCGTTAGCAATAAAGCTGTGGGAACCTTCAACGGTGATATCATAGACGTATTCGTAAAGACTTTTTATTCTCTTGCTCTCAGTGACTCTCTCAAAGAGCAACTCCGAGTTAACAAGCTTTCTGAGGAACTCTATTTTCTCGCGTATCTCCATTTCCTTTGCAGTCACGTCGCTTAAAATCCAGACAAGCTCTCTGTACGCTTTTTCATCTCTCTCTGCAAGGGCTCTTGCAACTTTTACAAGGAGTGCGTAGTCTATTTTTCTACTTCTATTCCTCTTGAACAGCTCGTAAAACTCTTCTCTCTTAAGCCCGATTTCTTTTGGTTCTATAACTTCACCAATTCTAACCCTGAGCCCATTGGGCAGTTCGACAGGGACTCTTTCGATATCAGCTTTCTCAAGGTTCCTAAGAACCCTTTTGAGGAGTCTTCTTGATATTGGACGTCCATGCTCAATGGCGGAGCCAAAGTTTGTGCCGTAGGTTTCTTCAATGCCCATTCCATAGAAGGTTCTTATCTTCCGGAGCAAGCCTCCGATACCAGGAACAACGTCGATGTTAGTGTCCCTTTTTGAGGCTCTTAGCTTTCTAACCAGTTCTTCAAGGCGGGCTTTCTTCTCGGGATGTTCAAACCCAATTTCCCTCGCAAAGTGAATGATGTTTTCACCATATATCTTGAGCTCCCATCTATCGTGTTTAGAAATAACTCTTTTTCCGTTTATCTCACTAACATATCCTTTTCTGTTTCTCTTCCTTAAGTGGGAGACTATACCAAAGCGAAGAAGTGCCAGCTGAATCTTTTTAGCAAGCTTTTCACTTGTAGTATCGAATTCTATGTATGACGACCCTTTATTTCTTAGAACGACCGTTCCGTCACAATCAAAAATTCCCCTGAGATAGGCAGCTAAGACTTCTTTTGGTGCTGCAAAGAGTTCTGGGGGAATATCTACCTTTTCAGACTTTGGTGAAAGTGGAACGCCCAGCTTTTTGAGAAGATGAGCAACTACCTTTGAATGAAAGCGCACTGCTGGAACTCTGTCCTCTTGCGCATTTTCCTTAGCTTCTATTCCAAAAAGATACTCAGCTAATTCCTTGAATTTTCTTCTCATTTCGCTGCTCCTGTTAGAGAATCTCACAGAAACTCCCCATCCTGCTCGGGATACATCTCCATCTCCCGCAATTAGTCCAACAAAATAAGCAAACTTCTCATCAAGGAGCTTGGGTATTCTGATTCTTTTTCCATCTTGAAGAGCAACTTCTCTTGGATGAATTGATGAAAGCGGCACTTCTGCAAGCTCAACGAGCTTCTTCAGGTGTTTCATGGTAATATTGCCTCTTGCTCCCTCATTCACCCAGTTATGATATAGCATGTTCTCATTTACTCCAAGAATCTTTGCAAGTTCTCTCTTTGTTATGCCTTTTTCTCTTCTTATCTTCTCAATTAACCTTTTTACATCTTTTTTGATCCCATATAAAACGAGCTCATCAAGATCTTGGAGCATTTCGATAACATAAAGCGGTTTCTCTTCAACTTCGATCTTTCTAAGTGTTACTACATAATCCCCTTGCTGAATATCCTCAGATTTCTTCCACTTGAAGCTGCCATCTTTGAATACCATCAATTGGGTCTCGGGAGTTGTTATAACTTCTTTTCCTGTGTTTGTTTTTAACATGATAAGCTCTCTCGGAGATTTTAGTTTCCACACCTTGCTCATTGGCGATTTTTTGATTTTTCCTTCGCTGAACGAGAAGCTCTCTCCGAGATACGGAGCGTAATAAATACCCTCGGAGTATTGAATTGCCCCTACGTCTTTAATCCAGTCTTCAGTGAGCTTTCCAATCTCCCATGTGCCGTTTTCTGTTATTATGAGGGAGTCTGGGGCAACACACAGACCAGCGGCGCTTGAGCTCTTCCCACTGGTATAGATAGCCCTCGGCGCTAAATTCGCCACATAACGGAGTATCTGGCTATTATGAACAAAGATATCGTTAGCTATGAAGTTATGATGCTCGGGAACCTGAAGGTCATATACCCACGGGTGCTCTGGCTTGTACTCTTCTATCTCCTCGACTTTGTCCCAGAATATGTCGGAACTGGCAAGGAGCTTGAGAAGTTTAACCTCATGTGAGTTGGGTAGATGTGTTTCGAGGGTTCTGGCTATAACCCCAAGCTTTTCTCTGCTGGGTAACCTATCCCCCCGCTCGTAATGCAAATATGTGGAACGATTTACCCCCATTTCCTTTTGAGTGAGCCCAGTGCTCTTTCTAAGTTCTTTAAGAAGAGTGCTAACGCCAGGAACGACATCAACATTCGTGTTTGATTTGATATTCTGAGTCACTTTCTTAAGAACTTCCATCTTTCTCTGAAGCCCAAATCCAATAACATCCTTGAACTTTATTGCATCCTCTCCGGTAATGAAAAGCCGATAGTACGTCTTTTTCTCACCCATCTTTCCGTTTGTTGCTTTATTTTTGACCTTGTGAAGTTGAGACTTGATTCCAAACCGCAGCAGCAGGTGCTGGATGCCCCTGACAAGTTCTTTTGATGCTGAGACAATCGTTATTTTTGGCCGTCCTTTATCAACAGTTCCTTCAGCATCGAAATATCCTCTGAGGAAGGCTTTTATGTCCTCATCCCGAGCACTAAACAGTTGGGGTGGGATCCTCTTTTCTGCAGAGTTACTGGAGATTTTAAGCCATTCAAGGAGGCTATAAAGCTCAACACTGGAGACATAGACTTCGTGAGCTGTCTTTCCATTGTGAGGACCCCTTACTTTTGGATTCAGCCCAATCCTGCTAAAATACTCCCTGACTTGCTCTATAAGCTCTTCGTCACTGTTGGTGAAGTAAAGAGTAGCACTGCCACCTCTCTTTTGGACGTGTCCCTCTCCCGTAATTAGCCCAATGATATACCAGAACTGCTCATCTGCGAACTCTGGAAGGGTAAGCCTGCTCTTTGCAGTCTTTGGTTTCTGAATAGGTGCCATGTTGAGATTTACTGGTTTCCCTTTTGCAGGAATGATCCTCGGAACTGCTATGAAATCTCCCACTTTCAGCTCTTCCGCTTTTCTGATCTTGAAACTTCCCTCATCGAAGATAAAGAAAGGATGTGTGGGCGTTACCTTTATCTCCCTTCCGCTCGCGGTCTTTATCCTGAACATTCTCTCTGGAGCAGTTCTCTTCCAGGCAATATTTGCCTTAACTCTCCTAACTTTTAGTGTTGAAGCATCAAGGGCATAGATTTCAAGGTCTATGGGTGCATAATAGCCATCGTCAACAACTCCGAGAGTTCCACTTTCCTTGGCTTTCTCTATGGCTTCATCAACAAGTTCTCCTATTGGTCTGATGCTTCCGTCTGCCAGCACGACTTTCGTATCGTAGTCAACACACTTGGCCACTCCAGGATCTCCCACGAGCAAAATATGGCTCTCTCCTCTTAGCCTTGTTCCATCAGGAAGTTGCTTCGTGTTTCCTCCAAACAGCGCGAGAGCAATTCCGAGTTTCTCCTTTTTCATCCCATAAATAGCAGGGGCAATCGAGTCGACTATTACATCAACGATATCTTTCCTTTTTGCAAGCTCCTTAATCTTCTGCTCATCCTCCGGAGTTATTTCGAGCTCTTCTATTTCCTTGCTTAACTGCTCCACATAGTTTGCCTCTATTATCTTCCGGAATATTGGTCTCTTATCCCTTTGCTCTAAAACAACCCTCAAAATTCCGGTTATAACCACTCTATCTCCTGGAAGGGCAATATCCACAAGGTCGTCAAGCAAAATTACGTCAACAAAACGGGGCATTTGTCCACCTTTAAGGCTTTCAGGCTTATCCTGGAGTCTGAAGCTCTGGAAATTGAGAAAAGTACTCTTATCAACGTCAAGCTCAATGTTTCTGCTTCCACAGGCTTCACATTTGTTGGGCTTTATCAGCGTGGCATAGGGTTTTTGAAGTCTCACCATCTCCTGTCCACAGTCTTTGCAGACATAGACTGCTCTTGAAACAAAGGGCTTCACTTCAGTCATCCTCGTTATTATTCCCTCCACCTGGATGAATTTGTTTATGTGCTCACTCCCAAGCTCTTTCACGAGATAGCTCTTTGGCAAACCATAGAAACGGGCGTGAATTGGAAAAGGCTCCTTTCTGAAGAAATCCTCCTGAAGGACTATCTGAAGGGCATCTTCAGCTGCGAGGATGACTTCTTCGGGGTTGTCTATAAGCTCGCCAGCAAGTTCGGGGTCAAAAGCGTTCAAATGCTCCCAGTTTATCGCAATATGCCTTTTCGGAATGACGGTCAGCACGTCCCTTATTTCATCCAAATAAACCTTGTTCCCACTATCATCAGTGTACTCTCTAAGAAACTTCACAAACCTCTCTATCATCTCCTGCCTGTCCATCACTTCTCACCCAGCCACTCATTTCTAATCTGCGATATTTGGAGGTATATTCTCCTCTCTTCCAATGAGAGCCTGCTCAAGATTTCCAAGCTTCCCGGTCTGAACATTATTGCGTTGATTATCTTGTTAAAGCGAAGCCTTTTGAGGTACTCATATTTTCTCTTTAAATTGGAGAGCTTGGTCATTTTAGCACTCAAAACTTCGATATCCCCATCCGTCTTAGTTTTTACATAGTTCTCAAGGTAGTAAATGTAAAATTCAGCCCTCTCATACAGTCCTTCAGGAATTGATGTTATTGGCTCGCTGTTTTTTTCTTCATTTATAACCTTCTCAAGTTCGCGAATGATTTTCTCACTCTCATCTATAATCTCCACTACACCGCTCTCCCACAGTTCTTTAGCTTTCCAGTCTTCAACTAATGGAGTATCCCCGGGTTTCCAGCTTCCAAATGATTTTAACACCTTAACCGGGATCAATGCCCTGCCAACCAGCATCATCCTTCACCCTCTCACCATACAAATTGTTGATTACATGAAGTTCTTAAGCTTTAGCCCACCGAAGATAAAGATATAAACTCCTCATCCTTGACTATACAGAGGTGTGGACAAATGCTGATAGGGATAATGAGCGATACTCATGACAATCTTCCGGCTATAGCAAAAGCCGTTGAGCTGTTTAACAAAGAAAACGTTGACCTCGTGCTCCATGCAGGTGATTACGTGGCACCTTTTGTCAAAAAGGAGCTTTCAAAGCTAAATGCGCACTTTAAGGGAGTCTTCGGCAACAACGATGGAGAAAGAGAAGGCCTCAAAAAGGCAATTGGAGTAGAAGAGGAGATATTAGAACTGGAGATAGACGGACTTAAAATAGTTCTTTTGCATGGTACAAATGAGAAGGTGGTTGAAGCATTTATACGGAGCCAGCTTTATGACGTAGTGATAAGGGGACACACTCACAAGTATGAGATAAGGGAAACCGGAAGGAGCATAGTTCTAAATCCCGGTGAAGTTTGCGGGTACGTCAGCGGAGTGAAGAGCGTTGCATTTCTGGACACGAGAAAGAGAGAGGTAAAGATAGTAAACCTTGACACCGGAGAGCCGCTAGGATTTATGAGCCTTTGAAAAAGGATATAAAAACAAATATCAAAGTAAAGAATCATGGAGACTGACCTGCTTACACCTAAGGAGAGATACTCCGGAGTAGTCTTTATTGGGGTTAGAAAGAACGAGGTAGTGGAATTTATAAAAGTCTACGCGGAAAACGAAGAGCTCGCCAGGGACATCCTGGAGAGGTTTCTATACGAAAAGGGGATCCATCCGGCTGATTTCATTGTGGTGGATAAGGGGTATGAGAATGTTGAAGGGAAAGAGATAATAAGCACGCGAACTGAAAGCGAGCTTTCTTCTTTTCTTGGCCGTCTTGGGTTAAGGCTTCTCTCAAATGGGATCCTCTACCTTCAGGGAAAGAAGGAGATCTATCAGATAACCTCCCTCAGCAAAGATCTTCTAATGGAGATAAAATCCAAAGAAGAATTAAAAGAAGAACCGGTTAGACTTGGACTCAAAAGCCTAAACCTCCCGCCGAGATTTATCGAAAAGCTCAAAGCTCTGGAGCTTATGGAAGACACGCTGGTGATAAACCATGCAGAACTCCCCCTTTCAGAGGTTTTGAAAGAAGCTATCAAGGGAGCCGTTAAAATCCCAGAAGTCCTTGAACTTGGCTCGCTAAAACTTCGGCTTTTTGATAGCGAGCTCCATGAAGTGATAAAGAGAGGAAAAGAGATCCTAATAAAACCTCCGGTAGTGGTTTGGGACAGCTATGTGGATTCTTTGGAAGATTTTGAAGCGGGTGAAATTGGAGATAGGATTTACAGAGCCCCTCTGTTCTTAAAAGCCCACAAGGGATTTCTAATACTCCGAGAGCCTCCCGAGGAACTTGTTGAAAAACTCATAAGGATTAAGGAAAAAGGGAGCGCAAAGATTAAGGGCTTCAAAGTTCCCGTGGAGTTCACGCTGATAGTGGAAAGCAAAAATGAAAAGTATGACCTGCCTGTGAAGATAAGGCTGCTATATTTAAGCCAAGAAGAATTCAAGAAACTCCTAGAGGAAAAGATTGGAGTAAAAGTGTCGGGTGAAGTGGTGGAGAAAATACCCAAAGAGAAAAGAACTTTCAGAACCGCTTCAACTCTATCAAAGCTCTTCAAGAGGCTCAAAGAGAAAAAACCCAACGCAAGGTCAGAAGAACTTTTAAATGAAGCGCTTGTACTGTTTCTTGGTGAGGAGAATGAAGGTCATTAACGGAAGTTATGGAGAGGGTGGGGGACAAATATTAAGGACTGCACTTGCCCTTTCAGTCATCACAGGAGAGGCTGTTAAGATAATAAACATCCGTGCTAAGAGACCAAAACCCGGACTAAGACCCCAGCACCTATACGGCGTTTTAGCTCTCAAGGAGCTTTCAAATGGAGAAGTAAAGGGAGCGAGAGAAGGTTCAACTGAACTGGAGTTTTACCCCAAAGAGACAAAAACAAAACACATTAGGGTACCAATAAAAACTGCCGGCAGCATAACCCTTGTTCTCCAAGCCCTTCTGCCAGCGATGGTCTTTGCAGATAGCGAGGTCACTTTTGAGATAACCGGGGGAACTGACGTCCCCTGGAGCCCTCCAGTTGATTATCTCAAGCACGTAACCCTCTACGCCCTCGAAAAGCTCGGCGTTAGGGTGGAGATAGAAATAAAGCGGAGGGGGCACTATCCAAGAGGCGGAGGATTAGTCGTTGGTAAAGCCTATCCTTGGGAAGAAAAGAAGTCGTTGGTTGCTACAGAGTTTAAAAGACTTCACAGCTTTGAAGGAATAAGCCACGCTGTAAGGTTGCCTTCTCACGTCGCTATAAGACAGGCAAAAGCCGCAAGAGAAGTCCTTGAGAGGGTTTATCCTTCTGTGCCGGTGAAGATTAAGGAAGAGTACTATGAAGCTGGGAAAGACCCCCACCTGGGGCCGGGAAGTGGAATCGTCGTATGGGCGAACACAGACATTCTTCGCCTAGGAGGAGATGCCCTTGGGGAGAGAGGCAAGCCAGCAGAGGTCGTGGGAAGAGAGGCCGCAAATGAGCTTATAGAGCAACTAAAGACAGGACATGCAGTAGATAAGTTCCTTGGTGACCAGCTCATACCGTTCCTAGCTTTCGCGGGAGGGGAGATATGGGTGAGCGAAGTCACAAGGCACTTAATAACTAACGTCTGGGTCGTGGAGCAGTTTTTCGGAAAGGTCTTTGAGGTAGAGGGAGAACTCGGAAAGCCCGGGAAAGTGAAAGTTGTGAGAAAGGTTAGGGTCTAGCTAAGGTTTTAAATATTTTCCACTACAACCATCAACCGGGGGAAAATGGAAATAGTAATTCCAGAAGATATAATCGCCGCAATGAAGCTTCCGAGGAAAGAAGTAGAGGAAACTGAAAATTGATCTTGCGGTTATTTTGTATCAGCGAGGAGTTCTCTCCCTCGGAAAAGCTGCCAAGCTTGCGGGAGTAACCAAGAGAGAGTTCCTTGAGGAACTGGCCAAGAGGAGATTCAACTCCTCTGACCCATCTTGCCAAGATTGGCAGACTTGAACTTCTTCGAGAGTTCTTTGGGGAAATAATTATCCCCGAAGCCGTTTATCGAGAGTGCGTCCTTGAAGGTGGCGAGAGCGAAGATGCAAGGGCAATTAAAAACGCCGGATGGATCAAGGTGGAGAAGATATCCGACGAGAGGTTAAAACGTACTCTCATGCTTGAACTGGATGAAGGTGAGAGCGAGGCGATAGTTCTAGCACTTGAAAAGAACGCCGAGCTTATTTTGATCGACGACTATGATGGTCGAGAAGTAGCGAGGGCTCTGGGACTTAGAGTTGTGGGAACTATCGGCATTCTCCTCAGAGCGAAGTTTCGTGGGGAGATAGAGAGCCTTAAGGACGAGCTCGAAAAGCTGAAAGCCACGGGCTTCTGGCTGAGCGAGGAGCTTTATGAAAGAATTTTGAGAGAGGCGGGAGAGGTTTAGATTTTGATTGATATCTCTGCCTTGTCGCCCTTCTTGAACTGGATGGCGAAGAGAGCCTTCTCGATGGAGCGCTTGCGGAGGTAATGAAGGATCATCAAGATAAAACTCCCAAATGAGGCCAGCGAAAGAACTCCAGTTATCATCCATAAATACGACCAGTTCTTAACAGCCAAGACTCCCGTGGTTATTGCTAAAGCTAAAAGCCCCAAGTAAAAACCAGAGCCAAGCCAAGCGAGAAGGGCTGCCATAAACGCATCGCTTTGATATTTTAAAGCCTTCTTGTATCCCGATTCCAAAATCTCAATATCCTTCATCTGCGGATAATCCTCTCTGTAAGCTTCCACGAATTCCTGTGCATCTATCTGGAGATAGTGAAATGCAGCTGAAAATAAAAATTGACTTAAGTATGAACACTAACGGAGTTCCCAATGTGAGAATACCCCCCTAAAAGACTCAACAGAAAGCTTCATAACTCCCCTCAGAGAAGGTAACCCAAGTGATGGCAACGCCTAGGATGACAACAATAACCATGGGCAGCAAGTAATCCTCAATATAATCTTGGAATTTTCTTTCTACCTCTTCCACCCTGCCCATTTCTCTTCTCCCGAAGGGTTAATATATTGGCTAGCCATAATTTTCCTTGGGGAGCATCATGTGGGAAGAGATAGAGCGCCACTTAAGACTTGCAGAAGAGGAGCTTTCCTCAGCGCATATACTTCTGAAAAACAACAAGCTTAGAGATGCAATAAGTAGAGCATACTATTCAATGTTCCATGCCGCTAAAGCATTACTCTTAACAAAAGATATAAAGCCAAGAAAACACTCTGGAGTTGTCAAGATGTTTGGGCTGTATTTTGTGACGGAAGGATTTATTGAAGAGTTATATGCTAAAGCACTTAACAAGGCCTTTGTTCTGAGATCTCGGGCAGATTATGATATTTATTACCAGCCAACACATGAAGAAGCTGAAGAACTTGTTGAAAGTGCTGAAGCATTCTTGGACAGGGTTAAAAAGGCTCTGGAGATGATCAAAAATGAAGAAAAAAGCCCTTGAAGTATTCTTAAAAAGAATAAAAGAAAAATTTGGAGATGAAGTACAGGAGATTATTGTATTTGGCTCCTATGCAAGAGGAGAGAGTGAAGAAGAAAGCGATATAGACGTGATGATTGTTGGTAACGTTCCACTTGAAGATGTCATAGATATTTCTACCGAAGTACTTCTTGAGTATGGGGAGCTCATAAGCCCGATTATTATTTCTCCAGAGGAATTCAGAAGGAGAAATGATTCGTTCATACAAACTATTAAAGAAGAAGGGATAAGAGTTTAATTGCCCTTACTCATCTATCTCCACATCATAAACCTTTTCTGGATTTTCGACGTGGATTCTGTAGGCGGTTTCCTCATCCATTAGGCCCTGCTGGATAAATGCTTTCGTCCTCTTGGGCACGGTTTTTGGGCCCAAAACTGCTCCCGGCCGCCTTTTGTCGTCTATGTAGTCGGTCTCCATCAAGAATCTGCTTCCCTGCATTAGGGCTTCCATAATGGATTTTTTGCTCGCCAGAATTGAAGGAAAAACCCCCACCTCCTCGGCGACCTTGACCAACGGCGGGGAGTAGTGCTTAACAACTTTGTATGGCTTTATTCCCACTTCTTTAATGATCGCTCCGAGCTCCCTGAACTTCTCTTCGTTGAAACTCTCCGTGTGGAGCTGAACTGCACAGTCTGCCTCTTTGGCCAACTCCATCCCATATTTCATTAGCTCAATGCTTGCTTCCCATATCTCTTTGCTTACTTCGTAATGAGGTCTTCCAATTTCACCTATCGCTATGGCCTTTCCCTCAAGGCAGAGCTTTTGCGCATATTCCAACGCCTTCATGACCTCGTTCTTAGCGTATTCCACACCTTTCTTCTCCGCAAGGTAGGCAAACTCCGCCGGGTGAACCCCAACCACAGCAAATGCCTTAACAGGAGTTTCTTTGTTAATCCGCTCCACAAGGCTTATGTGAAAGTCCATTGCTTTCATAAAGTCCTCAGCTTTAACTCCTTCAAACCCATAGTCGTGGGCGCTCTTATAAACGACGTTTAGATGCGTCCCTCCAGCCTTGTGGAATTCTTTAACCGCCTCTAAGAACAGCCCTTTAAAGGGGTCAACGTGAAAGTGGTTGTCAAATATTATCATATCCACCACCAAAAAAGCATGAGTGAAGGGGTTTAAAAGCTCTTAGGACTGGTAAACCTCAAGTATATCCTCAACTTTTGCATTGACCCTTCCCTCTAAACTAAGGGCCACTTCATCATATGCGAGTGCAAAATCGACCCTTTGATTGTCTTTCTGTATTTCCCTTATGAGCGCAGCGCCATTTCCCTTTATTTTATAGCCCGGGTAGATAACTCCTTCAACGACCTCTCCAACCAGAATTTCCCTGCCAAAGATTTCAAAGACCTTTTCCACCTTAAACTTAGCCACGGGCCGTTTTGAGACTATCTCAATTGCATCATCTTTCTTTTTGAAAATGTCAAAGAGCCCCATGTTCACCACTGGAGTACTCTCTCAAGGGAGGCCTCATATTCCTTACCCAAAAGCTCTATAAACGAAGTCTTACCAAAGAGAACCTTTCCCTTTCCGTATTCCCCTTTGAGGTACACCAGAGTAGTCGCTATCTCTTCCAGCTCTGGGATTGGGTTGAACTCGAGATTTGAAGCAACTTTTTTGTCTATTATATAAAATGCCTTTCTGCTCTTGTTACCTAAGAATCCCTAAATGGAGCTTATCACGGTGTAGAACTCATTAGAGTTCTGGAAGAAAGCGAAAAGCCTTTCAAGCCCAAGAACTATGTTGATGTACTTCCCCTCAGAAAAAACTTTGTTTGCTATGTCCTCATATCTGTTCAAATATATTACCGGCTCTGGTTCCAGGGGAATTCTTCCCACAACGTTTCCAACGTTCATCTTTCCTCCAGTTTTGATTACAAAGACGTCTGAAAAGTCCTCATTAATGCCAAGGAGCTTGAGCTGCATTTTTACAAGGAAAAGCATGTCCAAGCTGTCATCAATCATAATTTTCATTCCTTTCTCTCGTGCATACTTAACTAAAACATAAGTGGCAATAACCGAGCCGTAAGAAGTATCATCCTCGATCAGAACCAAATCACCAAAGGGTGTCCTATCTATTAATCTAAAAAGCCTCTCTTTCGTTATTTCCATCCTAACTCCCCTCCAGAGATTTCGACTTTCTTTCCAAATAAGTCCAAACTTGGGGATTTCTTGAAGGTAAAGATACCGCTTGTAGGTCTTGGAGTGGCTTCAATCACCGTAGTTGCTATTCTTTCAAGTTCGGGTAGAGGGTTAAATGGAATTGACGATGCAATATCTTTATTGACCAGATAGAAGGCCTTTCTTCTATCATCTCCAAGGAAAGACTGAATCGTAAGAATAAAGGTATAAAATTCCGATACTGATGACACGAAAGAAAACAGTCTTTCCAGGCCAAGGACAATGTTTATGGAGTTTTCAACCTGTGAAAAGACTGCTCTCCCTTCCTCTTCATAATTTCTTATGTATATAACCGGCTCGCTGACAAACTCTATTCTCTTAACAACATTTCCAACCTTCCTTTTTCCACCGGTTTTAACAACAAGAACATCTCTAAAGTCCTCATTAATACCAAGAAATTCAAGATGCTTTTGGATAACGTGAAGGGAATCAAAGTTATCATCAATTATAACCGGCAAACCCCTCGATTTCCCGTAGTACAGAAGCCCAAGGGTCATGAACTCGGGTATGAAAGACCTGCGGTACTCAACGAGTGCAATCTCACCAAACTTTATTTTGTCAATGAGTCTAAAAACTTCTTCCAGAGATTCCAAAACTCTCACCTCTATAATTAAGTCAATGCTCTTTGCATATATAACACTTTTGCACTACAAAAATAAAAAGAAGAGTCACAGTCTAACAACGTGCACAGAGCAGGAAATGCATGGGTCAAATGCCCTTACAGTCTCTTCCAGCTTCTGAAGGAAAGTCACTTCATCTGAGCTTCCATATCTCTTTTTAGCCTCTTCGTAAAGGCTGAGCTCCATCATGGCATGGTTAAACGCGGTTGGAGTTATTATGTTGGAATACGCTATGTTGCCCTTTTCATCAATCCTGTAGTGGTGCAGCAAAACGCCTCTGGGTGCTTCCACGTATCCGATTCCCTCTCCTTCCCGAGGCTCTACTGGGACGTTTTCACCTTTAATTCCTCTGTCGAGGAGATTTTGAGCTATTTCCTTTGTTCTCTCAAGGGCATATACAAGTTCAATGGCTTGAGCCAGATTGTTTAAGCTTGCGTATCCCTGAGAGAGCTTTTCTTTGTATTCTTCATAAAGGTGCTTTGCCATCGGGGTGAGGGCTTCGTGCTTCAGCATTACCCTGGGAAGGGCCCCCACCATGAATACTTCTCCCTTGTACCTGCTCTGCTTTGCAAAGCTGTAGGGCAGGGTTTTTTCTTCTATGTGTTCAAAGTAGTCAAAGCCCCCTTCATCGTCCGCGATAAGTTTATCCCCATAGAGGTAGCCGTTAACTGCAACGTAATGCTCTGCTTTTGCTCCCAAATACTCCTGATCCGCAAATATGCCCACTGCCCTCCTTGCAAGCTTTAATAATGCCTCACTTTGTCTTTCCATTCTTTCAAGCTCTTCTATTGTTGGATATCTCCCAAATCCACCGGGCTTGACGTTTATGCCGTGTATCTCCCTTCCACCAATAACTTCCCGGATGTAGTTGCCAAACGCCTTGATTGTAAGGCCTTCTTTTACTACCTCTCCATGTCTGCTAGCCATTCTTATTGCGTCAGCATAGCCAAATAAGTCTGGGGCCACTAAGAGGTACAGGTGTAAAGCATGGCTTTCGATGAGTTCTCCTAGAAGGCCGAGTTCTCTTAGGAGCATTATCTCCTCTGGAACTTCAACTCCCAGAGCCCGCTCTATTCCAAGAACTGAAGCGACTGAATGTGAGAGATAGCAGATTGCACATATCCTTGCCTCCAAGTCGGGCACATCCCAGTAGTGTCTTCCAAGGGTGAGGAGTTCGAAGAACCTTGGCCCTTCAAATATTTTTACTCTTACGTCCTTCACTTCCCCGTTCTCGATGATTACCTCTGCCCCTCCGTTTCCTTCAACTCTTGTAAATGCCTCAATTTCAATGCTCACCATCTCAGCTCACCCCTTGCAAAAGTCTTGAACTTTCTCCTGATGTACTCCTCGTCATAGCCAAGTTCCTTGAGAATCTCGAACTCACTTGCAGGGTTTGCTTCCTTCGGTAGAGGTCCCCTGCACCCAATACAGCCAAGGTGGGATTTTATACATGCAGCGTTGCATCCGCCGAGCGTTATCGGACCCAAACAGGGAATGCCTCTCTTAACGAGGACGCACTCGTATTCATTGAGCTTGCACTCCACACAGACCGGGTAGTCCTTTGTAGGTGGCTCAACACCTTTTGCCAAATTCATGAGCACCTGATAAAGTTCATCCTTATCATAAGGGCAACCCGGCAAGGCGTAATCAACAGCGACGTGCTGAACAATTGGAGCTGAGTCCAACGCTTTCATTGGGTTTGCTCTCGTTCCATAAACCCTCTCAAGCTTGTCCCTTATTTTTCCCTCAACACTCGCCTGCACGTCTCCATGGGTGGCACACGTCCCAAGGGCAATGAGATAATTGGAGTGGTTTCTCGCATAGTGGAGCAAATTAAGGTCTCTCTGAGTTGATACGCTCCCGGTAACTATAGCCACGTCAAGGGTATCATGCTCTCTAAAGCTCGAAGCCATGTGGAACTCCTTTATCTCGTAGAATTCGAGGAGATCAAAGAGCCTTTCGTAGAGGAAGAGGATATTGAGGGCACATCCCCCACAATCGGTCAGCTCAAAAACACCAAGCTTAAGCATCATATCAGCCCCCTTGTAGATAGAGCGTCCCAATAAGTGAAGACAGGGCCGTCTTTACACACGTATTTAATGGACGTGCTCGTTCCCACGATGCAGTGTCCACATTTTCCAACCCCACAGCGCATTCTCCTTTCGAGGGTCATGTAAATCCTTCCCGGGGGAGCTTCCTATCCAAGAGCTCCTTGATAACGTATTTGTACATCACCGGTGGGCCGCAGATTAGCGCATAGGTGTTTTCGACGTCAAAGGTTTCTCCCCTGAAGAGATCTGTGACAACTCCCTTGCACACTCTCGGCGAATAACCTTTCTCTAGGTATATACATGAAGGGCTTTCCACTTCGTAGGCAAGCTTCACATGACAGTTCATGTCCTCCCCATGTTTGAGGAGGTGTATCACCTCATCCCTGAAAAGAATGTCCTCATAGGCCTTTGTACCGTAGAAGAGGTAGATTTTCTCGTATTTCCCTGTATCCAGAGCATACCACAGCACTGAGCGGAGGGGAGCCATCCCTAATCCTCCAGCCACCAGAATTAAAGTCGAACCTTCCATCTTTTCCATTGGAAAGCCATTGCCATAAGGTCCCCTAATTCCAATCACATCGCCTTCCTTTAGAGTGTGCATGTATTTTGTCATTCTCCCGGCCCTTCTAACACAGAGCTGGAAGTAACCTTCCCTCGTGGGAGTTGAGCACAGGCTTATCGGAAACTCTCCAAAGCCTCTTATGTCAACTATAACAAACTGACCGGGCTTGTATTTGAAGCTTCTGTTGATTTCGGGATCGACAAAGCGGAGTGTGAAAAGCTTTTCCCTTGAGGTGAGCTCCTTAACTTCCAAAATCCTCGCATCATGTGTTTGAAAGGTCATTGTAACCCCTCCCTTACCTCATCAAGAACCTTAACATGCTCTATCCTAGCCGGACAGAACTCATCACATCTTCCGCATCCAACGCAGTTGAAGCCTGCTGAGGGGTCAAAGTAGCTCTTGCAGTAATAGCGGTGCCTGAAGCGATCCAAACGGGTTGGTCTAAAGTTATGCCCTCCAGCAACTAAGCCGTGGCTCTCCATGAAGCAAGAATCGTATCTCCTCACTCTCGCTGCCTCATAGGCGTTCATCCAGAGGTCACATACTTCGTAGCATCTGCATGTTGGACAGACCATGTTGCAGTTGCCGCATCCAAGACATATCTTCTCGTACTTTTTCCACACCGGGCTGTTGTAGGCCAAATCAAGGATATCTTCAAGGCCTTTCTTGTTAAGATGCTTCTTGAAGGAATTTGCTCTCTTCTCTTCAAATTCTCTGAAGTTCTTTACGTCCTCCTCAGTAAGCTCTTCAAAGAGCTCTTCGTTTTCCCACGCTATCTCGTGACCCCTAACACTGCCAACTCTCACCAACCAGCCGTCAGGGAGTTCGTGGAGAAACAAATCAAAGCCGTGCATTGCAAAGTCCGTGCCCAGGCTTTTGCAGAAGCAGTACTCATCGGGCATACAGCTAATGCCGATTATTATTGAATTTTCTCTCCTCTTTTTGTAATATGGATCCACAGGCTCTGCAAGATAGACCTTATCAAGTATCTCCAATCCGTGTATATCACATGAATGAACCCCAAATAGAACTATTGGTTCGGCTCCATCGCTCTCCTCCCATTTACCCCCCCTAAGTCGCAGCATCTCATCCTTAGGCCTCACAAAGAACTTCTTCGGAGGAAGCATTGTACGGGTATAATCAAAGGCTATCTCTGGAGGGTTCTCTACATGTTGAAAGGAGTATATGTTGCCCTTCTTAGTTGGAGCATACAATTTGCCCCATTTCCTTAGGGAATTGAAGAATTCCTCAAAATTTTCCTTTGGCAACTTTACATATCGCAAGATAATCACCCGAATCCGTTATTCATTGTTTATATTTGTAAAGAATTGATTTAAGGGTTTTTTAAACAAAAGGTGACCAACCAAATGTTACAAACATATACTTCAGTGCACGTTTATAAACGTTGACGTAGATAAATAGTATAGTAATGGCAGGTGGTGATCATGAATTCAAAGTTTGAGTACATTTATAGTTATGAGCCGAATCCCAGTTCTTTGATTCCATTGTTGCAGAAAACTCAGGAAATTTTTGGTTATCTCCCAAGAGAGGCCCTAGAGGAGATTTCAAAATA
Source organism: Thermococcus sp. 101 C5 (assembly GCF_009372125.1). Classification (NCBI taxonomy): domain Archaea; kingdom Methanobacteriati; phylum Methanobacteriota; class Thermococci; order Thermococcales; family Thermococcaceae; genus Thermococcus; species Thermococcus sp. 101 C5. The sequence goes on along the minus strand of NZ_WHIZ01000003.1, from coordinate 6,969 downwards.
TTTAAAGGTGCCCCTGAGCAGAGTTTATGGCGTCGCCACATTCTACGCCCAGTTCCGTTTTGAGCCCCTTGGAAAGTATGTCGTCAAAATCTGCCATGGAACAGCTTGCCACGTTAACGGAGCTGTCAACATTTCTCAGGCAATTACAGAAGAAGTTGGAGTTGAAGAGGGCCAGACAACCGAAGATGGGCTTATAACTCTTGAAAGGGTCGCCTGCCTTGGCTGCTGCAGTCTTGCACCGGTCATCATGATCAACGAGAAGGTGTTCGGCAAGCTGACGCCGGAGAAGGTGAGGAAGCTGATTAGAGACCTCAGGGAGGGGAAGCTCGATGTCTGAGATAAAGGCGATAGCTGTGGGAATGAACTCGTGCGGCATAGCGGCCGGTGCCAAGGAGACGTACGAGGCAATAAAACGCGAGCTGGAAGAGAGAGGGTTGAGTGTTAAGCTCAAGATAGTCGGCTGTGTGGGGATGTGCTACCGCGAGCCCCTCGTGGACATAATCACCGAGGACGAAATAATCACCTACGGTCACGTCGACCCGAAGAAGGTCCCCAAGATCATCGAGGAGCACGTTATCAAAGGTAAGCCCATCGAGGAGTGGGTAGTGAAGAGGGACTGGTGGGAGGACGGGGAGAGAAGGACGTGGGACGTTGACGGCTACTTCGCCAAGCAGAAGAAGATAGTGCTTGAGAACTCGGGCTACATAGATCCAGAAAACATAGACGAGTACATTCAAGCTGGCGGTTATGAGGCCCTGAAGAAGGCCCTCCAGATGAAGCCCGAGGAGATAATAGACGTCATCATCAAGTCTGGCCTCCGCGGAAGGGGCGGCGCCGGCTTTCCGACGGGCCTGAAGTGGAAGTTCACGCGCGAGGCGAAGGGAGACGAGAAGTACGTCATCTGCAACGCCGATGAGGGTGATCCGGGAGCCTTCATGGACAGGAACGTGCTTGAGGGAGACCCCCACCGGGTCATAGAGGGGATGATAATCGGTGCCTACGCCATTGGGGCTACCAAAGGCTTCATATACGTCCGTGCCGAGTACCCGCTCGCCATAAAGCGCCTCAAAATAGCACTCCAGCAGGCGCGTGAGAGGGGTTTCCTCGGGGAGAACATCCTCGGTTCTGGCTTCTCCTTTGACATCGAGATCAAGGAAGGTGCCGGAGCCTTCGTCTGTGGTGAGGAGACTGCTTTGATTGCTTCCATCGAGGGCAAGCGCGGGATGCCGAGGCCGAGGCCGCCATATCCAGCCCAAAAGGGCCTCTGGGGCAAGCCTACCAACATAAACAACGTCGAGACCTGGGCGAACGTCCCGTGGATAATAAAGCACGGCTGGGAAGCCTACGCTTCCCTCGGAACCGAGAAGAGCAAGGGTACCAAGGTCTTCGCCCTCTCGGGCAAGATAAAGCACGGCGGCAACGTGGAGGTGCCCATGGGCATCACCCTGAGGGAGATACTCTACGAGATCGGAGGCGGCACGAAGACCGGCAAGAGGATTAAGGCCGTCCAGCTCGGCGGCCCCTCCGGCGGCTGCATCCCGGAGGAGCTCTTCGACACGCCGGTTGACTACGAGAGCGTCAACGCCACCGGGGCCATAATGGGGAGCGGCGGAATGGTGGTTATGGACGAGGACACCTGTATGGTCGACGTCGCCAAGTTCTTTTTGGACTTCACCGTGAAAGAGTCCTGCGGCAAGTGCACCTTCTGCCGGCTGGGGACGAAGAGGATGTGGGAGGTTCTGGATAAGATAACCAACGGTCAGGGGACAATGGATGACCTAAAGGAGCTCGAGGAGCTTGCCACAAAAGTGAAAGCCGGCTCCCTATGTGGTCTCGGACAAACTGCACCGAATCCTATTCTTACAACGCTTCGCTACTTTATGGATGAATACATCGCCCACGTGAAAGACAAGAGGTGCCCGGCCAAGGTGTGTAAACCCCTCATAAAGTATGTCATAATACCCGACAAGTGCACAGGATGTACAGCGTGTGCAATTTCCTGCCCTGTCAAAGCAATAAGCGGAGAGAAGCTTAAGCCGCACGTAATAGACCAAGAAGCTTGCATAAAATGCGGAACGTGCTATACTGTGTGCAGGTTTGACGCCATAGAGATAGTTGATGCCTACGAGGGTGATTGACATGGTCAAGGTCATCGTAAATGGTAAGGAAGTTGACGTCCCCGAAAACAAGGTGCTCCTCCAAAGCCTGAGGGAAAAAGGAGAACACATCCCAGGAATGTGCTACGATTTTGAGCTCGAGCCCTATGGATCATGCCGCCTTTGCTTAGTCGAAACTCCCAGGGGGATTGCAACTTCATGTACACTCAGGCCAGTCGAAGGTCTGGCAATAGAAACGTTAAACGAAAAGATAATTTCAATGAGAAGAACCGCCCTTGAGCTAATGCTTTCCGACCATTACGGAGATTGTATAGGCCCATGCCAAGATGGGTGCCCGGCGCACAGTGATGTTCAGGGATATCTTGCACTAATTGCGATGGGCAAATACCATGAGGCAGTCAAACTCATGAAGGAGAAGTACATCCTCCCAGCGGTTCTTGGAAGGGTTTGTCCGGCTTTCTGTGAAAGCAAGTGCAGAAGGAACCTCGTAGAGGAGCCCCTCGCGATAAGACAGCTCAAGAGGTTTGCGGCTGATTACGATCTCGAACACGGACCATGGATGCCTGAGATACCTCCGTCTACAGGCAAAAGGGTAGCAGTTGTTGGTGGTGGCCCAGCGGGACTTGCATGCGCCTATTACTTGAGAACTATGGGTCATGATGTGACCATAATCGAGGCCATGCCAGAGCTTGGTGGAATGATGCGCTACGGTATTCCATCTTACAGGCTCCCGCGCGACGTCCTTGACAAGGATATAGCGACGGTCATTAACACGGGTATTGAGGTCAAGACCAACACCATGCTTGGAAGGGATATAACGCTTGAAGAGCTCAGGAAAGAATACGATGCCGTTTTCCTAGCCATTGGAGCATGGAAAGGTAAGAAAATGGGCATAGAGGGAGAAGAGCTTGAAGGTGTCATGCAGGGCATCGAGTTCCTCAGAAAGGTCAACATGGGCGAAGAAGTAAAGCTCGGCGAACGGGTTATCGTTGTCGGCGGTGGAAACACTGCTATAGATGTCGCAAGAACGGCTTTAAGGCTTGGCGCAAAGGTTACTGTTGTTTACAGGCGTTCAAGGGAAGAAATGCCTGCAAACCCAAGGGAAGTTGAGGAAGCAGAAGAGGAGGGAGTTGAGTTCATATTCCTTGCCAACCCTGTTAAAATCCATGGCAACGGCAAGGTAGAAAAGGTTGAGCTAATTAGAATGAAGCTGGGCGAGCCAGATGAAAGCGGAAGAAGACGTCCAGTACCAATAGAGGGCTCAAACTTCTTCTTGGAAGCTGACAACGTCATCCTTGCCATCGGCCAGTACTGCGATGATTCCTTCTTGAAGGCGCTCGGCATAGAGGCCAAGCGTGGAAAAGCCGCGGTAGATGAGATAACATTACAGACAAGCCTTGAAGGGGTTTTCGCGGGAGGAGACCTTGTCTTAGGACCTTCAACTGTCATAGAGAGTATAGCAACTGGAAGAAAAGCCGCGTTGATGATTGACCTCTACCTCAAAGGCAAGCTCAACAAGGCAAGGGAAGCGCTCCTTGAGCCTTCAAAGCACATAGAGGAAATAGTGGAGGATGACGACCTATACAGAGTTCTTTTCGACCTGAGACCATACAACCACTGGAAAGACGTCACCGAAAAGGACTATGAGCATGTGGAGAAGAAGCCAAGGGTTAAAGCAAAATTAAAGCCTGCTGAGGAAAGAATTAAAGGATTCGTTGAAGTCGAGGAGACCTTAACAGAGGAGGAAGTGCTTAAGGAAGCAGAGAGATGTATGAGCTGTGGATGTATGGAGGTCTTCAGGTGCAAGCTTAGAGAGTATGCCACGCTTTACGAGGCAAAGCAGGACAGGTTTAAGGGCGAGACAAACCGCTTTGAAATCGATGAGACACATCCAAACGTTGTCCTCGACAACAACAAGTGTGTTCTGTGCGGCAGGTGCGTCAACTTAACCCACGAGATAGCTGGAGAAGGAGTTGTGGACTACCTCTTCAGGGGATTCACAACAAGAATTTCGCCTCCTCTTGGAGAGACACTTGGAGATATGGACGGGGTTTTCATAGGGGACATGATTGACGTCTGTCCAACCGGAGCTATAAGCGAAAAACTGCCGTTCATAAAACCCGGCCCGTGGAAAACCAAGCCAGTAAAAACTGTCTGCAACGGGTGTAACTTTGCATGTGAAATGAACATCGAGGTTTACGAGGATATGCTCGTTAGGGCTTCTTCAGTGGCAGGATGGAACAACGGACACCTCTGTGACATCTGCCGCTTTAAGAGGCCGTGGGCTGAGGATTTAACATTCCCGCTTCTCAACGGCGAAAAAGTGGAATGGGAGAAAGTCAGAGAATTCATAGGGAGCCACAAGGACATTGCCCTTATATTGACTCCCGAGCTGACGAATGAGGAGATTGAGTACTTCAAGAAAGTTGCAGAGGAGAGAGGGTTCAAACTTGGAGCCTTCGTAGAGGAAGGGATTTCCACAGCAACCCCAGAGGACATAAAGAAAGCCAAGAAAGTTCTTTTAAGAGCGGACATCGAAAAGTATCCCTATCTGAAGGTGCTGCTGAAAGGCAAAGAGTTCGTGGAGGAAGACTACGAAGTTGCTGTACTTGAAGCACCTGCTGAACCATTGGAAGTACCTACCCTCATACTCCACGAAGGTGTCAATGAAGTAGGCTTGCTGAAGCTTGGAGTTAAAGGATTACCCGAGGCAGAGGCCTATGTGGTTATAGGAAAGCCCAGAAAGGAGCTAAAAGGTGATGTCTTAGCCCTTCCTTCAGGCTTGTGGGCAGAAAAAGAAGGAACCATCATAAACGCTTTCAACATGGAGCTCAAGGTTAGCAAAGCACGTGAACCCGAATACAGCGCAAAGGATATATTCTCCCTCTAATTTTTTCTTTTTGAGGTGGAGCGTATGGAGTTTTTTGAGGTATTTAAGAGGAGGAGAAGCATAAGGCGCTTTCAGGACAAGAAAGTTCCGGAAGAATACGTGAAGAAAATCCTTGAGGCCGCTTTCTATTCGCCGAGTTCAAGAAACAGAAGGCCATGGCATTTTATAGTTGTTGATGATGGAGACCTTATCAAAAAACTGGCTCAGACTAGGCCAGCTTTGAGGTTCTTGGAGACAGCGCCGCTTGCAATAGTTGTATGTGGAGATGAGAACATAAGCTCCGCATGGGTGTTTGATGCATCTATAGCAGCAGAGCATATACAGCTGGCGGCAACAGCCCTTGGATTAGGGGCATGCTGGGGACATGTGCTCGACAGAATGCACAGCGAAGAGAAAAGCGCAGAGGAGTATATAAGAGAGCTACTGGGAATTCCAAGGCATATAAGGATTCTATGCGTCATTGGCATAGGGTATCCAGCTGAAGAGAAGCCATCCCACAGTGAAAAAGAGATAATGCCAGACAGAGTGCATTACAACAGGTTTGGAAACTTATGGAAAATAGAATAAAGGGACAAAGCTAGATAACAGCAGGGATTCCCGGAATCCTTGGGAAGGGCTGTACCTCAGCGATGTGCTTTGCTCCAACCATATACCTAACAAGCCTCTCCACGCCGATGCCGGCTCCGGCAGAGGGCTTGAGCTTCCCAGCCTTTGCAACCTCGAGGTAAGGCCTAAAAGCTTCCAAGCTCAGGCCGCTTTCCTTAAGTTTTCTGACTATTACTTCATACTGCCACTCCCTTTCTCCACCGCTTGAAACCTCACCATAACCTTCGGGCAATACCAGATCATAGTTCCTAAAGTGTCCCGGTCTTTCAGGGTCTTCCTTATCATAGAACTCCCTTGAGATGTCCGTTATCCAGAAAGGCTCGTCCATTGCTTTGCTTGCCTCTTCGTCGTCTCCAAACTCTTCCATTATTTCGCTCATGGTAAACCTCTTGAACGGCGCCTTAATCCTTGGCAGTCCTCTTTCCTCAAGTTCTCCCCATTTCCTTGCTTCCTTGAAAAGACCCACCATAAGCTCTTCAATCAACCCCATCACATCCTCCATGCTCGCATAGGCTATCTCAAAGTCTAGCTGGCTAAACTCATACGCATGCCTGCCGTCGTCTCTATCCCTCTCCTCAAGCCTGATGTTCGGTGAAAGGACGAATATCTTCTCCAGTCCCATAGCTATTGCAAACTGCTTATGCAGAATCATGCTGTGCATGAGCTTGAGTTTTGTTCCATAGGCTTCAATCTCTGGAGCCCTCATTTTACTGGCAGCTGGATCGGGCCACAATGGATCGGTTATGGAACTAAGCATAACTGGCAAGAGCCACTTAAAGCCCTTCTTCACAAAGAAGTCTGTCATATAGTCTATAACTTTCGTCTGTACTCTTATCACCTTTTCAATATCTCTGCTTACAAGTTGAACTGCGTTCATGAGCATCACCAGTATGAGGAATTCCCGAAGTCCTATATGTATTTTGTGCAAAAAACTTTGAAAAATTGGTAATTTTGTAAAAGAAAATAACGGTGTTTTTGAACAAATTATCAAAGTTGCACCCTGTTTTTTAACACTTAGTTAAAGGGAACACCCATTACTCACAAGGATAATAATGTGTTATAACAAAAAAGTTTATTAAATAGGTATTAAATAAAACATTTTTGAAAAAAAACTGTACGGTGGTGTATAGAAATGCCCGACGAACCATCCGACAAAGCAATAATTATGGCAGAAATTGTAGGTACATTTCTTTTGATATTGTTGGGTGATGGTGTTGTCGCCAACGTAGGACTTGCCCCTAGATTGGCGCCAAGTGCTTATAACTGGACAGCCATAGCAGGGCGTGTTTAGTTTCACCCCCTGTTATTTAAACAGTATTTGACTCTGAGGAGGATTTTCAGACCATAACACATTAC
>NZ_WHIZ01000039.1:0-19135 GCF_009372125.1 Thermococcus sp. 101 C5 | reverse complement strand
TGAAAGTTCATAACAACCACCAATCAACCAAAAGACTTAAGTGCTTATAACTCTAACGATCTAATGGGAACTAGGGTATTTTAAATATAAAAACAACTTATTGAGTATGTAAAATTTTCGGAGGTGATAAGAGTTGGAAGAGTTTGATGTCAAATCTGCCATTACAGAAACTTTAAACGACGCCACATTATTGACGTGTTGTCTCCAAGTTTGGGCATTTATAAGTACAGATTCTGACTGAATTTTATTATTTTATTTTTTAACTTCACTTGGAGGGGGCAAAAAGTGATTAAAGGGTACCTAGATAAGTTGGGAGATGATATACCAAAAAAAGACGTTGATGGGGATATATATTGCAAAGGATATTTATTATTATGTCTGGGTGATGTAGAGAAAGGAGAAAGATACCTTAAAATGTTGTTTGAAAAAGATCCAAAAAATTTAAAAGTAATTAATAAATTACTTAATGTCTATATTCTACAAAAAGATTTTGAGAAATGTAATCTACTTCTAAACAGAGTTTTTAAGGAATATATAAAACATGATATTCCACCATTTCTCTTTGCTAAATATCTCAGAATCCTAATATTGCACAACAAAATAAGTGAAGCTATAGCTTTTAAGAAGCAACTCCAAGAAGTTTTTCAATCTTCTATGTATTTAGCTAAATATAAGGATAGTGTATGGAAACTTTATTTTGAACTAGGTAATTTAGAATCTTACATAGGACAATATGAAAAGGCTATTGCGTCTTATCTCAAGGCTTTGTCCTCGTTACCTCCTACTTCAGATTTTATTCGGGCTAAATTATTATACTTAATTGCATTATCCTATTATTCCCTTGAGGACTACAATAGCGCTATAACATATTTGAAAAAGTCAATAGCTCTAAGTCCAAACTACTCAAAATCTTATGTTCTCTTAGGAATAATATACCTAAAGGATAATAAATTAGATACAGCTCACAAATACCTCCATTATGCTTTGAAACTCAATCCTGCTGATAAACAAGCTTTGAAATATCTCAACTTTTTAAAGAATAATAAGCAGGAGGTTTAGCAAATGCCCGATATTACTTTAATAAATGTAGTTTCATCATCGTCTAAACCTCAAACTCCGCTTGGAATTTTATATCTGGCTGGTACTCTTGAGAAATATAATTTTGATGTTGATGTTATTGATTACCAATATATTTTTTATAAACACAAATGGGGGTATAAACATCTTGGTGAGACTATAGCTAACATTGACTCGAAGATAGTTGGTATTGGATGTATGACGGACTCACTGCCATGGGTCATGCTAGCTACCAAATATGCAAAATCTATTACTCCAGAAAAGATTATAATACTTGGGGGGCCTGGTCCATCAGAGGTGTGTTACAATCTGCTTAGCACATACGACAGTGTAGATATCGTCTGTATTGGAGAAGGGGAATACACTCTACTTGAGTTAATGAGGACTATAGGAAATGGTATTTCATATACTCCTAGGGATTTGCTTAATATAAAAGGGATTGCATTTAAGCATGGAGATAGGGTTATAGTAACCCCAAAAAGAGAAAGGATTCAGGACTTAGATGCTTTGCCATTTCCAGCTTATCATCTTATAAACCTTAAAAAATATTATCAAGTCACTGTAGACACATCTCGTGGATGTCCATTTAGATGCACTTTTTGTGATGTGGCTCCCTTATGGGGTCGGAAAGTTATCTATAAAGGAGTTTCAAGGGTTATTGAGGAGTTAAAACTATTGAATGAAAATTATGGGGTAAAGAACATTCATTTTACGGATGATACATTTACATTGAATAAACAAAGAGTTCTTTCAATTACTGAGCAAATACAGAAATCAGACTTGGACATACAATATGCCTGCTTCGGTAGAGTAAACTTAGTAGATAATAATGTTCTTACTTCATTGATGGATTCTGGATGTAAGGGGATATTTTATGGTATTGAATCAGGGAGTAATAGGATATTACGTTTAATAAATAAAGGTTTTACAATAGGCAAAGCTATAGAGGTAGTAATAAACTCGTTAGATTATATTAAAAATGTTACTGCTTCATTCATTTGGGGATATCCATTTGAAGACTTCGAGGATTTCCTGAAAACTTTTTATGCAATAACATATTTGGATTATTTTGGGGTACAAACTAGATTTTCACGATTAGCACCTTTACCAATGTCAGAACTGCGGAAAAAATATGAGAACGACATAATAAAACCATTATACTTTAACATATATTCGCACACTATATTATCAACTCAAGACTTACCTCAAGAAATTGTTGAGGAAATTTTAAAACATCCTCCAATATACGTCTCGTTTTATTGGTTCAATACTCCCAATTTGCAAGAAAAACTGAATTTCATAGATAACTATTACAAGCTTATGGGGTAATGGCTATGAAGACTAATAAGTACTTGGTTCAGATTCCCGTAGAGGAAGGGAATTACATTATATTGGATACGTTACATGGCAAGATATACAAGCTAAAGAGAAATGAATACTATTATCTACTCAATCCTGAAAACTCAAGTTGTAGTGATACTATACATGATTTGTTAAAAAATAAGTTGTTATACCGTTCGGAAGATGAGTTTAATAAAGACGTTGAGAGAGCATATTTAGATTTCATAAGAAAGGAGAAATCATTACCACTTCATTATATGGTAATCCCAACATATTATTGTAATTTAACGTGTACATATTGCTATGAAAAGGGCATCAAAAAAGATCCTGAATTTATTTCTGAAAAAGCTTTATCGAAATTATTTCATGCAATAAACCTAATAGAAGCTGCAAAGAAATCAAATGTAAAGTCTATATTAACAATATTCGGGGGTGAACCACTACTTCCAATTAAAAGAGAATTTGATATTATTGCTCAAATAGTAAAAGAAAGCAGAGAACAAAATTTAGCTCTTAATGTTGTAAGTAATGGTGTTGGAATACCACATTATCTTTCATTACTTAAAGAATTTAATTCAATTCAGATTACATTTGATGGAGATAAGAGCACTCATGATAAATATAGAATATTCCCAAATGGAAAGGGGACTTTTGATATTATAATAAATAATCTATGCTCTCTACTTGATGAGATAAGCACTAAGACACATATAGCGTTAAGAATTCATGTTCATCGAGGAAAAGAGAACTCAGTGTATAATTTATACTGTTATTTAAAAGAGATTGGTATTCTCAAGAGAAAAAACGTTCACTTGTATGTTATGTCAGTGTATAACTACCTTGATCAATCTTTATTAACCGAAGGTATAAAAAATGAATTGGAATCTCTATTGTACCTTGTTAGGAACTTCCCCTCGATGATTAAAGAGGTAATAATTACTGGCCATTCATTTGCAATGTCATTAAATTACTTAATCAATAAAAATAACGTATACTTCCCCAAATTTAGACATTGTGAAGCTAATATAAACCAATATGTTTTCGATCTATATGGCGATATATATCCTTGTGATGTGGTAGTAGGCATAAAGGAATTTTCTGTTGGGAAATTTATTCCAAATTTGCAATTTTATGATTCATTTAAAAAATGGAGAGAAACCTGTATATTAACTCTGCCTTGTAAAGAATGTTCATATGCACTACTTTGTGGAGGGGGGTGTACTGCATTGAGATTATTAAGAGATGAGAAATTGCGCAACAGAACGTGCTCTTATATTACTAAAGAAATTTTAGAATTATATAAAGATCTTACACTGGAATTTTTAAAGATCCGGATAGGTGATAATTTATGAACGCTGCTGTAGAAGTCTCTAATTTAGTAGTAGGGTACAAAAAGACAGAGATTCTAAAGGGGATAAGTTTCAATATAGACGAGGGTACAATAGTTGGGTATTTGGGTCCCAATGGTGCAGGTAAAACTACAACAATATTGACATTATTAGGAATTCTAAAACCCTGGAGCGGATACGTTAAAATATTTGGAATGAATGTATTGAAAAAGAGTACTGAAGCTAAGCAACTTATTGCTGTTGCTCATCAAGAAGCTACGGGAGATCCCTTTTTAACTGTTGAAGAAAATATTTATCTATACCAACGTCTTAGGGGGATACCTAAAAAAAGAGCAAAGATAAAAACTGAAGAATATATTAAGTCATTCAATCTTGAGGAACATAGAAGAAAATTGTTCTTGGAGCTAAGCCCAGGTCTAGCAAAGAAAGTTCAAGTGGCAAGATGTCTTGCTAGTGTAACAGAAAGTACGAGGCTTATCATCTTAGACGAGCCTACTGCTGGAAGTGATCCAAGTTTTAAACTAAAACTTTGGAATATAATAAAGACGCTAAAAGAGGATGGGAAGACGATTATACTCACTACTCATAATATGGAAGATGTTGAAAATTTATGTGATAAAATAATTTTTATAAAAAATGGAAAAATTATTTTTGATGGGGCGTTATCTGATCTAAAGAGTAACTTCAGAATAGATCGGCTGTATAGAATTAAGTGTGGTTTTCCTAAACAATTCCTTCAAAAGGTCAAAGTTCTTGGATTTAACGTGACAAGAGTGGAGAATAATGAAATTTATTTTGAGACGCCCACACAATATAAAATCTCTGAACTAGCATCTCTATTTGAAGAATGTATAGTAGAGGAAATAGGATATGCTGGAAAGGATTTGAATGAAATATTTGTAGAATTGGTGGAGGGAGAAAAGTGATGTTGGGGCAAACATTAATATTAATTGAAAGAGAACTTCTAAGCTACAAAAGAAGTGTAGGTTTTATGATAGCGTCCTTTTTGTCCCCTCTTATGTACCTTTTTGTTTTTGGATATACTCTGAATAAGGGCATGCCATCCATAAATGGGGTATCTTATTTAAATTATATATTGCCCGGAATAATAATGTTAGTTGTAATATACTCATCACTGAACTCTGCTACTAGAGTATTTATAGAACGAAAATCTCACGCTTTACTTGACCTTCTTTCACTTCCTATGAATAAATCGCTTGTACCTTTTGTAAAAATACTGATTCATTCATTACTTTCAGCTTTTAACGCATTAATGTTCCTATTACTTGCAAAATTAACAATATGTTCTGAGTTATATCTATCAATTGATAATATTCCAGTTTTATTTTTAGCAATTTTTTCTAGCAGTTTTGCGGTAGGAATATTTATGATGGGGATTGCAGCAAGTTTGAGGGAAGAACAAAGCTTTAACTCATTAACTTCATTATTCCTTTTGCCGATGATATTTATAAGTACCGCATATTATCCGGTAAGCTTAATGCCAGCTGTTCTCAAAACATTAGCAAGAATTAATCCAATTTCATTTGGTGCGGATTTAATTAGGAATATATTATTTGGGATAGAAATTCCTATTTCTGAAATGATATCTTTTGTTGTGTTTTCGATAGTAGGGATTAGCCTATTACACCGTAGTTTTGGCAAATATTTCAAATAAGCAATTTTCACTTATTTATTTTCTCACTTATTTATGTGAAAACCGTCAGGGGTTTTAGTGTTGTCTTTTGGAACTATTCGGTTGAATTGCCGAGTCGAGTATTAAAGTAAAGATAGGTGAGCAAAATAAATCTTACTCCCGAAATCAGAGACTTTTTGAGTTATCATGTTGTTGAGGTTTTTCAAGTATAACTTTACTGCTCCGCCTAAGCCTTTATAAAGGGAAGAGGGGTATTAACTTCGATAACGCTCATTGGGTGATACCGATGGCGAAAGAAAAGAGAAGAGAGAGAAAGCTAATGCTCCCGGCTGATATTAAGAGAGAGGTTGTTGTTGTTAGGGACGAAAACGCCGAGACCAATTCAAAATGGGGCCTTCCTCCAGAAAAAAGACCGATTGAGATGCACATGCAATTCGGGGTCATAAACCTTGACAAACCTCCCGGACCTACAAGCCATGAAGTGGTTGCATGGATTAAAAAACTTCTGAACCTTAAAAAAGCTGGTCACGGTGGAACTCTTGATCCAAAAGTTACTGGAGTTTTGCCCGTAGCTCTGGAAAGGGCCACAAGAGTTGTTCAGGCACTTTTACCGGCAGGTAAAGAGTATGTTGCTCTTATGCATCTCCACGGGGAGGTTCCAGAGGAGAAAATAAGGGCGGTTATGAAGGAGTTTGAAGGTGAGATAATTCAAAGGCCTCCTCTAAGGAGTGCCGTTAAGAGAAGACTCAGGACAAGAAAAGTTTACTACATTGAGATAATTGAAATAGATGGCAAAGATGTTTTGTTTAGGGTCGGCGTTGAGGCTGGCACTTACATAAGGTCTCTCATTCATCACATTGGTCTGGCCTTGGGAGTTGGCGCTCACATGGCAGAGCTAAGGAGAACAAGGAGCGGGCCGTTTAAAGAAGATGAAACTCTTGTAACCCTGCACGACCTTATAGATGCCTATCACTTCTGGAAAGAGGATGGCATTGAAGAGTACTTCAGAAAGGCAATTCAGCCGATGGAGAAAGCAGTTGAACATTTACCCAAAGTGTGGATAAGGGACTCTGCAGTTGCGGCTGTAACCCATGGTGCTGATTTAGCTGTCCCTGGAATAGTGAAGCTTCACAAAGGCATAAAGCATGGAGATCTCGTGGCGATAATGACCCTCAAAGACGAGCTTGTGGCTTTGGGCAAGGCAAAGATGAACACACAGGAGATGCTCACAAAGACCAAAGGAATAGCAGTAGATGTGGAAAAGGTCTTCATGCCAAGGGACTGGTATCCAAAGATGTGGTAGAAACTTTGCGCAGGCAAAGTTTCATCAAAGTTAGTACGTGTTCTTTCTCTTGGCGATTATTTTGTTGCCTTCCCTTAAAATTTCCTCTTTCACAAGGGGTTTCTTTATAAGCGCCAAGGGCGCAGGAGAGAGTAAACCCATTAAAGACTGGCAACTTCTGACTTGGAAAGCCCTAAAAACTAGCCCAGTAACAGCACGTACAAACTCTCTTCAGCTCCTTTTTAACAGTAATTGCTTTTTGGTCAAGCTTTGTGCAAGCAAAGGTTGCTGTGTAGGCAAAGGGGAGAGGTTCAACTTTATAAACCCCTCTTCCAATCTTCGAGCATGAGCCACTATTATTCCCAAGAGCCAAATGTTCCGTTAAAGACCAAGATGATTGAGGTATTTATTAGGGGGGAGCGTTTTAAATTTATAACAGCCAGCGGTGTCTTTTCCTTTGGCAAGCTGGATAGAGGGACAGAACTCCTTGTAAATAATATGATACTTGAGAAAAACTGGCGGGTTCTTGATTTGGGATGCGGTTACGGAGTGATTGGGATCGTTGCTTCCCGCTTTGTAGATTATGTGGTAATGACCGACATAAACAAGAGAGCTGTGAGCATAGCAAAGAAAAACTTAAAAATCAACAACGTTAAGAATGCCGAGGTGAGATGGGGCAATCTCTATGAACCTGTGAAGGGGGAGATGTTCCACAGCATAATAACGAATCCCCCTGTGCATGCTGGGAAGGATGTGTTGAGGGAAATAGTTATAAATGCACCCCATTATCTCTACGATGAAGGAGTGCTTCAAATTGTCATTCGCACTAACCAAGGCGCAAAGTATATTAAGGGACTCATGGAGGAGAACTTCAAAGAAGTAAAAGAAATCGCGAAGGGCTCAGGCTTTAGGGTGTATGCCGGGATCGCCTAGCCTGGGATGGCGCGGGCCTTGAGAGCCCGTGGGCGTTTGCCCGCCGGGGTTCAAATCCCCGTCCCGGCGCCAAAATCCTCGTTGAAGGATTAACTTGTGGAGGTGTGCTTATAATGGCTAACTTTAGACATATCGTGCGTGTAGCGAATGTTGATATAGACGGACACAAACAACTTAGATGGGCCCTCACCGGAATTAGGGGCATAGGAATAAACTTTGCAACAATGATATGCAGAGTTGCAGGACTGGACCCAAAAATGAAAGCCGGTTACCTCACAGATGAACAAGTAGCAGCTATTGAGGCTGTGCTTGAAGACCCTGTGAAGCACGGCATTCCTGCATGGGCAGTTAACAGACCAAAGGACTACGAGACTGGAAAAGACATACACCTCACTGGAGCAAAGCTTGTCATGGCATGGCGTGAAGACGTAAACAGGCTCAGGAGAATCAGAGCCTACAGAGGTATTAGACACGAGCTTGGCCTTCCATTGAGAGGACAGAGAACTAAGTCAAACTTCAGAAGAGGAAGCACAGTTGGTGTTAGCAGAAGGAAGAAGTGAGGTGATATAGATGGGAGATCCAAAAAGGCAAAGGAAAAGGTATGAGACTCCCTCTCATCCATGGATTAAGGAGAGACTCGACAGAGAGAGAGTTTTAATGCAAAGGTATGCTCTTAAGAACAAGAAGGAGCTTTGGAAGCACGAGACCCAGCTTAAGAACTTCAGAAGAAGAGCGAGGAAATTGCTGGCTGCTATGGGCAAGCAGGCAGAAATTGAGAGGGCTCAGCTCCTACAGAGATTGGTCAGATTGGGATTGCTCCAAGAGGGAGCTCAACTTGATGATGTGCTCTCACTTACAATCGAAGACATCCTCGAGAGAAGACTACAAACAATGGTATTTAAGAAGGGACTTGCGAGGACAATAAAGCAGGCCAGACAGCTAATTGTCCACGGACACATTGAGGTAAACGGCCAGATAATAAGGTCTCCAAGCTACTTGGTACTTAAGGAAGAGGAAGACGGTATAACATACGCAAAGACTTCACCATTTGCCAACTCACAGCACCCAGAGAGAATGGTTATTGAAGCTGCTCAAAAGGGTGAGGCACAATGAGTGAGGAAGTTAACATCAAAAAGAAAGAAAAATGGGGAGTTGCCCACATTTATGCATCATACAACAACACAATCATCCACATCACCGATTTAACTGGTGCTGAGACAATCTCAAGATGGAGCGGTGGAATGGTCGTCAAGGCAGATAGAGACGAGTCATCTCCCTACGCTGCAATGATTGCCGCTAAGAGAGCCGCTGAAGAAGCCCTCGAAAAGGGCATTGTCGGCGTTCACATAAAAGTTAGAGCACCAGGTGGAAGCAAAAGCAAGAACCCAGGGCCTGGAGCACAGGCGGCTATTAGAGCTCTCGCAAGAGCAGGGCTCAGGATAGGCAGAGTTGAGGATGTCACACCAATACCGCACGATGGTACAAGACCAAAGGGCGGTAGAAGGGGAAGAAGAGTCTGACTTCCCTTCACAACTTCTTTTTTTGGTGAGAAAAATGCAAATAAAAATTCTTGAGAAAAGGGAAAATGCAATCCGCTTCGTTTTAGAGGGAGTTGATGTTGCATTTGCAAACGCACTTAGAAGGACAATAATAGGGGAAGTTCCAACTTTTGCCGTTGATGAAGTGGAATTCTACGAGAACGATTCCGCCCTTTTTGATGAGATAATTGCTCACAGACTGGCATTAGTTCCCCTAACAACACCCTCAGATAGGTTTGAGCTTGACGCTTTAGAGCTGGATGATCACACCGTTACACTGAGTCTGGAAGCTGAGGGTCCGGCTATAGTTTACTCGGGGGATCTAAAAAGTGATGATCCGGACGTAAAGCCGGTAACTCCAGATATCCCGATAGTAAAGCTGACCGAAGGACAGAGGCTTGTGTTTAATGCATATGCAAAGCTTGGCAGAGGAAAAGACCACGCAAAGTGGCAGCCGGGCTTTGCATACTACAAGTACCTTACAAAAATCCACGTAAGCAAGGAAATCCCCAACTGGGAGAAGATTAAAGAGCTTGCAGTCAGGAAGAAGCTTCCCGTTGAAGAAAACGAGAATGAGCTTATCATAACTACTCTGACGAGCTTTTACTTACCAAGGGAATTTGACCAGTATCTGGGAGATAAAATTAAAGAGGAAGTGGTACCAAATACTTTCGTCTTTACAGTAGAAAGCAACGGAGAGCTCCCGGTTGAGGAAATGGTAAGCTTAGCGCTCAAAATTTTAATGAGAAAGAGCGATAAATTTATAAACGAGCTTCATAAATTAGCCGAATAGCGCGGGGGTAGCCGAGCCTGGCCAAAGGCGCGGGATTTAGGGTCCCGTCCCGTAGGGGTTCCGGGGTTCAAATCCCCGCCCCCGCACCATAATGATCACCCCGTCCCTCGGTGCGAGAAGTAAGTAGAAGGAGGAATGCTTATGAAGAGGACTGGTCCAACTGATATTAATTTAAGAAGGCTCATTCGCTATTTGAGAAAGAAGTCCAACGAAGAGAACGTTAAGATATGGAAGGACATAGCTTGGCGCTTGGAAAGACCAAGAAGACAGAGAGCTGAGGTAAACCTTAGCAGAATAAACAGGTACACCAAGGAAGGGGATATGGTAATAGTCCCAGGAAGTGTTCTTGGAGCTGGAAATCTGGATCACAAGGTCATAGTTGCCGCATGGAAGTTCAGTGAAAAGGCGAGAGAGAAGATTATCCAGGCCGGTGGAGAAGCGATAACAATCGAAGAGCTTGTGGAGAGAAATCCAAAAGGTAGTGGAGTAATCATAATGGAGTGATGGGCCATGAGGATTATTAACGCTGATGGTTTAATACTTGGAAGGCTCGCTTCAAAAGTCGCTAAGATGCTCCTCGAAGGAGAAGAAGTGGTTATCGTTAACGCTGAAAAGGCAATCATTACTGGAAACAGAGAGTTCATCTTCGAGAAGTACAAGCAAAGAACAGAACTAAGGACAAGAACCAACCCAAGAAGAGGTCCCTTCTATCCAAAGAGAAGTGACGAAATAGTTAGGAGAACCATTAGGGGCATGCTTCCATGGAAAACCGACAAAGGAAGAAAGGCCTTTAAGAGGCTTAAAGTCTATGCGGGAGTGCCAAAGGAATTTGAGGGCAAAGAGTTTGAGACAATAGCTGAGGCTCACATGTCAAGGCTTAAAACTCCAAAGTATGTAACTGTTGGAGAGGTTGCTCAATTCCTTGGTGGAAAGTTCTGAGGTGATGATAATGAAGGTAATCCAAACTGCAGGAAAGAGGAAAACTGCCATTGCGAGGGCTACCATAAGAGAAGGCAAGGGGAGAGTTAGGATAAACGGCAAGCCAGTTGAGATCATTGAGCCAGAAATAGCTCGCTTTACAATAATGGAGCCACTCGTCCTTGCAGGCGAGGAGATAGTTAGCAAAGTGGACATTGATGTCAAGGTCGAAGGCGGAGGCTTTATGGGACAGGCCGAGGCTGCGAGGGTTGCAATAGCCAGGGCATTGGTAGAATGGACTGGTGACATGAACCTCAAAGAAAAGTTTATGAAGTATGACAGAACTATGCTTGTTGGCGACTCAAGAAGAACAGAACCACACAAGCCAAACCGCTCCACAAAGGGTCCAAGAGCAAAGAGACAAAAGAGTTACCGTTGATTTCCTTCAAACCTTCCTTAAAATTTAAAAACCCAAAAGGTGATTCGCTTGATAGTTCCCGTGAGATGTTTCACCTGTGGAAAGGTGATTGGAGATAAATACTACATATTCAAAGAGCGTGTTGAAAAGGGGGAAGACCCCGAAAAAGTACTCGATGAGCTTGGGCTCGAGAGGTACTGCTGCAGGAGAATGATCCTCAGCCACGTTGAGCTGATAGATGAGATAATGCATTACAGAGTGTATTGAAAAAACCACATTTCTTTGGGGGGCCGTGGGGTAGCTTGGTCTATCCTCCCGGCTTGGGGTGCCGGAGACCCGGGTTCAAATCCCGGCGGCCCCACCAAAATTTGCATAGGTGAGAAAGATGTTTAGATACACAAGATTTGAGAAGGCGCGTATAATAGGAGCAAGGGCACTGCAGATCGCCATGGGGGCTCCTGTGTTGATTGACGTACCCGAAGGGATCACACCTTTAGACGCCGCAATAATGGAGTTTGAGAAGGGTATAATCCCAATAACAGTTATACGTCCGAGTTGATGTGGGATGACAATAATCGAAAACATAGTTGGCAGACTTTCAATCCTCAAAGGCGGGAAGTATTCAATTGAAGTTGACGTTATAACGAATTCAGGGTTTGGCAGATTTGCCGCCCCTGTAGATGAGAGTCCGGCTCTTTACATAGTAGAAGCCCATAGAGCGGTTAGCGAAGTTGATGAAATAATTGGGCCGGAACTTATTGGGTTTGATTCACAGGAGCAGGAGCTCATAGACAGCTACCTCTGGGAAATAGATGGAACAGAGAATCTAAGCCACATAGGGGCAAACACCGCTTTGGCAGTTTCAATTGCCGTGGCAAAAGCCGCTTCAAATGCCAAAAACATCCCCCTTTACAGCTACCTAGGAGGAACATTTACCACAGAGCTTCCAGTCCCAATATTGAGGTTTGCAGAGGATGAAACCTTTGAGTACCTTGTCTTGGTTAAGGATTTAATGGAGATCTCAGACGTAGTAGATGCAATGGTAAAAATAAAGGAGCATGCAAAGGGCATTAGCCTCCAGGAGCTTTCAAGAGCTTCAGAAGTGGCAGGAGATGAACTTGGACTTGAGGTGTCTCTTGGAATAGTGCAGAAGAAAGAGATGGACATGGAAGAAGTCCTGCAAAAAGTCGAGGACTACAACATCTCCTATATCAAGCCCTTAGGCGAAGAGGAGCTCTTCCTTGAACTTATAGCAGGAACACACGGGGTATTTGTTGATGGGGAATATCTCTTCAGGACAAAGGACATTCTAGATAGAAGATACTACAATGCTCTTTCAATTAAACCGATTAACCTTGGCACTCTCACAGACCTTTACAACCTGATTAATGATGTTAAATCTGAAAGAATAACTCCAATCTTGGCGGAAGCGAAGTATGAATCTGCTGATGACGCTTTGGCCCACTTGGCAGTGGGGTTCAAGTGCCCCGCTATAATGCTCTACGAGGACTCTCTCGTTAAAATAAACGAGCTTATTAGGATAGCTGAAGATTTGGGTGAAAGAGGAAGAATAATAACGTTTGAGGGGTGAAGAAAATGGAAGAGTATTTGGTTCCACTCGACCAATATCTGGCTGCAGGTGTTCACATTGGAACACAGCAAAAAACAAAGGATATGAAGCGCTTCATATACAGGGTAAGGCAAGATGGATTATACGTGCTCGACGTAAGGAAAACCGATGAAAGACTCAGGGCTGCAGGAAAGTTCCTTGCAAAGTTCGACCCAGACACAATATTGGCAGTAAGCGTAAGGCTTTACGGTCAAAAGCCAGTCAAAAAGTTTGGAGAAGTTACTGGAGCAAGGTCAATCCCGGGAAGATTCCTACCCGGAACAATGACAAACCCACAGGTTAGGAACTTCTTTGAACCCGATGTTCTCATAGTAACTGACCCAAGGGCAGACCACCAAGCACTGAAAGAAGCAATAGAAATTGGAATCCCAATAGTAGCCCTTGTTGACACAGAGAACCTTTTGAGCTACGTGGACTTGGCAATCCCAACAAACAACAAGGGAAGGAAATCTTTGGCTTTGATCTACTGGATACTCGCAAGAGAAATCCTCTTTAACAGAGGAGACATCAGCAGCAGGGAAGACTTCAAAGTCCCTGTCGAAGAATTTGAGATGAGAATAATCAGAGGATGAATTCTACCGTCCTAGTTTTCTTCTTTTCTCCTTAAAGTATATTAACCCAAATAAACGGAGGATTTATTGGTGGTTGAGATGGAATTAGCTGATGCGATATTTAACAGAATGTCTGTAAGATATTACGAGGAGAGAAGCGTTGAAGAAGAGAAGCTCAAAGAGCTTATAGAAGCGGCAATAAGAGCACCTACCGCAAGCGGTCTTGAAAACTGGCTTTTTGTAGTTTATAAAGACGAGAACCTCGGGAAAAGAATTCATGAGATAATCTATGAGGCTCATGCGGAGTATTATCGCGCGCATGGCTTATCTGAGGAAAAAATAGAGAAGCTAAAAACAAGAGTATTTGAAAACGGAATGTACAGAGCTCCGGTTTATATAGGGGTTTTTATCGATAAAGAAACACGCTTCTTAAAAGGGGAAGAGTATAAGGAAGTAGAATTTCTATGGAGCGTTGAAAGTGCAGCGATGGCGATAGAAAACCTCATGTTAAAGGCGGTGGAGCTTGGCCTGGGAACGTGCTACATAGGGGTCACCAGCCTGGAGAAATATCAGAAAGAGCTTAGAGAAATGGCGGAACTCGGTGAGAACTGGTACCTTGTGGGGTTAGTTCCCGTAGGGTATCCTGCTGAAAAAATCGCCCCCAGACCGAGGAGAAAGTCTCTAGAGCAAGTCCTCAAAATAATCTGAACTTGGTGGAAGAGAATGCTAAATGCCATAATAGTCAGATACGGTGAGATAGGGACAAAGTCTCCAAAAACTCGGAGATGGTTTGAGAATATTTTAATCAACAACATAAAAGAAGCTCTGGTAAGTGAGGACATAGAGTACAAGAACGTCTTTGCAAAGCACGGCAGGATCATAGTAAAGACAAACAAAGCGGAAGAAGGCGTGGAAGTCCTTAAGAGGGTTTTTGGGATCGTCTCGCTTTCACCTGCGGCTGAAATAGATGCGGAGCTTGAGAAGATATACAAAACTTCTCTAAAACTTTTTAGGAGAAAGCTGAGAACACATGGAATAGAAGAGCCGAAGTTTAGAGTAACTGTAAGGAGAATAACCAAGGAATTTCCCCTCAAAAGCCAGGAGCTGGCTGCCAAAGTTGGTGAGTACATACTGAACAATGAGAGCTGTAAGGTAGATCTGAAGGAGTATGACATTGAAGTTGGCATCGAGCTGATGGAAGGGAAGGCATACATCTACGTCGAGAAAGTCCCGGGGTTTGGGGGTCTTCCAGTAGGAACCCAAGGGAAGGTTGTGGCTCTTTTAAGTGGGGGTATAGACTCGCCGGTTGCTGCTTTTCTGATGATGAAGCGAGGGTGTGAAGTGATCCCTGTTCACATTTACATGGGAGAGAAGACCCTTGAAAAGGTCAGGAAGATCTGGAACCAGCTCAAGAAATACCATTACGGGGGCAAAAGTGACCTGATAGTGGTTAAACCGCAGGAAAGGGAGAAAATTATTCAAACGCTGAAGCAGCTTAAAAAAGAAAATTACACGTGTGTTTTCTGCAAGTATATGATGGTCAAAAAAGCTGACAAGATTGCAAGGGAATTTGGGGCAAAAGGGATCGTTATGGGGGACTCCCTGGGCCAGGTGGCATCTCAAACACTGGAGAATATGTACATAGTAAGTCAAGCAAGCGATCTTCCAATCTATAGGCCGCTGGTAGGGATGGATAAAGAGGAGATGGTGGAGATTGCAAAGAACATTGGGACCTTTGAGCTCTCTATACTCCCGGAAGATGAAATACCCTTTATCCCGGAGCATCCAGTGATAAGGGGCTCTTGGGAGGAGTTCAAAAAGCTTTATAAGGCAATCTTCGGCGAAGAGCCGCGGAAAAGGGGATGTCAATGAAAAGGTGGGTACGAATTTTGGGGCTTTTCTTTCCGTTTCTTACTTTTGGTGGAATCTTTATTGCGATTTACTTAAATCCCTGGTTTTCTTTAACTGAAAATGCCCTCAGCGACATGGGGTCTATTAAAAACCCTATAGGGTATGTTTTTAATTCTCTGCTCGTCTTTCTCGGCTTTCTTGGCTTTGTATTTGGGGTTGAAATGCTGAAGGAGAAGAGAGTCACAGTCCTTTTTCCCCTTGGAATGGTGTCGTTGTTGCTTGTAGGGATTTTTCCCGAAGAGTATGAGCCCCACTCGTTTTTTGCACTGTCCTTTTACATCTTGCTCGTTGCAGACATATTTATCTGTGGTTTAAAGAGAGTGAGAAAAAAGAAATCTGTCCTCATATGGCTTCTTGGCAGTCCCATAGTTTTTATAGTAATGCTTTATCTCACCAGGGTATTTGACGGACTCGCTATCCCGGAGCTTGTAGGAGCTCTCTTCATAAACGCCTGGATAGTGTATCTAACCTTGGAGGTGGAAAAATGAAAGCTGTTGCCCTCTTAAGCTCGGGAATAGATTCACCTGTGGCCATATACTTAATGCTCAAAAAGGGCTTTACGGTCTACCCGATCCACTTTAAGCAGAGTGAAACCAATTATCAAAAGGTTAGAAGAATCTGGCAGAGGCTTAAGGAACTTTTTCCAGAGAGCTTGGAGGAGCTAATAGTCGTTGATGTTTTTGAATACCAAAAACCTGTCTTTGACAGACTAGTGGAGTTGAAAAAAGGAAAGTGGATATGTGTTTTTTGCAAATTCACCATGTTCATGAAGGCCACTGAGATAGCAAAAGAAAAAGGTGCAATGGCAATAATCACAGGAGATTCCCTCGGCCAAGTTGCCTCCCAAACACTGGATAATCTCCTGATAATAACTCTCGCAACGGATTTACCGGTACTCAGGCCCCTTATAGGGCTGGACAAAATAGAGATAGAAAGAATCGCAAAGGAAATAGGAACGTTTGAGATAAGCGTAGAGCCTGAGGAGGGCTGTAATTTTGTACCGAAGCACCCGGTAATAAGAGGAGCCCTTGGTGAGTTCAAAAAGATTTACAGGGAAGTGTTTGGCAGGGAATGCTAATTACACATTTTTGTGTAAGATTGCCGCAAACGAAACATTTATAATGCGCAGTTGGGATGCCACTATGGTGGTTAAAAGTGAACGTGTTTAACAGTGCAATTGAGCTCTTTGAAAAGTTCAAGCCTACCCCCCTGCTTAAGCTTTCCCTTTCGGACGGTAGGGGGGATGTATTTTGCCAAACTGGAGTTCTTTAACCCGTTCAGCAGAAGCATAAAAGACAGGGCCGTTTTTAACCTCATAATGAACGCCATGAAAAGGGGGGACATTAACGGCACGAGGAGACTTTTTGAGGCAACCTCGGGAAATGTTGGCATCGCCATGGCGGCCATGTCAAACGTCTTTGGCATTGAGTTCAGGGCTTATCTCCCAAAACCTACTCCCAACACAACCCAGACTCTGTTGAAAGTTCTTGGTGCTGAGGTGGTAAAAACAGAATTTGACGTTATTGACAGGGAGATGATAGAGTTCGTCAAAAAAGAAGCAGAAAAGGCAAAAGCAGTAAACCTGAACCAGTTTGAGAACGATGATAACTTTGAAGCCCACTACAGATACACTGCAAGGGAAATAGATGAGCAGCTTAAAAGCATAGGGCAGGAGGCAGATGTAATCGTTGCGGGAATAGGGACTTCAGGACACATAGCGGGACTTGCAAAATACTTCAAGGAGCGCTACGGTACAAAGGTTGTTGGCGTAGTTCCAGCGAAAGGTGAAAAAATACCCGGCATAAAGAGGCTTGAAACAAAGCCGAAGTGGTTTTTTGAAGTGGAAATTGATGAAGTGGTTGAGGTAACCCAGAGGGAAGCAATCGAAGGCTCTATACAAGTGGCCAGAAGAGATGGTCTTTTAATAGGGCTAAGTTCAGGTGCAGTGGTCAAGGCATTTGAGAGAATTCGCGACAAGTATCCGGGAACGGCAGTCTTGATCTTCCCGGACGATGGGTTTAAATATGTTGAGGCATTTGAAAGGTACTTGAGTGAGGGCCGATGAAAGTTGCTGTGTATCTGCTGTTTCTCCAATCATTTTTCCTTTTGTATTACTCAGCCAGCGCTTTTGGAAGCGAAAGGTACATGTTGCTTATTTTTGGCCTTCTGAACTTTCTCCTTGCATGGGGAATAGTCAGGGGTGAAAAAAGAGCTGTAAAAATAACGATCGCATATAAAGGCATAGACTTTTTCTTTGCGCTCTTAATGCTGATGGGAGGGGCTATCTTTCAGTCGTTAAACGCTGCAATAGATTTGGCAATACTTCATGATTTGATCGGGCTTTTTGGTAAAAAAGAAGAGCCTACGGAAGAAAGCTGAATTTTCTATGCTTCAAAACCTCTTTTAAACTCAGCACGCTCCAGGCTCCGCGTTTTGTAGTGGATAGCGCGGCCACCAGGTTTGCGAAGCTCCCTAACTCTTTTAGCTCTTCTTTGGAGAACTCCAGTCTGTTCAGCCGTTTCATATAGAAAAGAGAAGCCAACAAAGCTGCCATGAATGCATCCCCGGCTCCGGTAGTATCTACAGGCTCAACTTTAAACGAAGGTACATCAACCCTTATGTCTTTGTGGATAATTGTGCTGCCTTCGGCTCCTTTTGTTATTGCCACAAGAGCGAAGTTGAAGTCCTCAAGTGCTATTCCGTTTTTGTTGAGGTACTCTAGTTCCCCATCCCCGATTTTTACTATGTCCGCAAGCTTAAGGGCTTCTTCTATATCTTTAAGCATTTCCTCATCTCTTCCTCTCCAAAGGTCAAGTCTGATGTTGACATCATAACTAATGGGGATCTTTCCTTTAATCTCCCTAAGAACCTCAAAGACTGCTGACCTGCTTGGTTCTCTCGCGAAGAGGACACTTCCAAAATGCAAAAGCTCGGCATCCTTCATAAAGTCCCATTGCATTTCTTCCTTCCTTATGTTGAAGTAAGCCACACCATCGTACAGTATAAACTCGGGCTTTGCCCCCACAAGCTGGACAAAGACTACTCCGGTGTGTTTGTTGGTGTCCTTTATTATGTATTTTGTTTCCACTCCCTCTTTTTTGAGTTCTTCTATAAGAAATTCACCAAAAGGATCATCGCCGACTTTGCTTATCAGTGCACTTTTTACTCCAAGTCTTCTCAGGCCAACGACAACATTGGCTGGAGCGCCACCGGGATGCTTTTCAAATTCTCTAACGTCTTTTAGTTTTCCCTCTTCTTTTGCGATGAAATCTATCAGAAGTTCACCTATCGCATATATCATTTCAACACCCCATGAGAAGTGGGGTAGATGAACTTAAAGTTTTGCTTTGAGATTGCGTTTATACTTAAAGTAAACAAATAATGTGTCTGCAGTTGAGCTATGAGTTTTAAATAAAATGACAACGTAACTGCTTATTTAGGTTTAGAGAAGGCACAACAATCGTCGAAAAATTTAACGTTGTTTGATACTGTTAGGATAACTGGGGCATCACCTCCTGAAGCCATTCAGTAACATCACCAGGCGGATCACCAAAACTAGAATGAATTCTGACAAAATTATACCAGAAGGCAAACAGAAAAACAAACCTATGAACCCTCCTCCAGTCTTTACCCCTGAAATTATTCCAGAAACGCTTCGTCCTCTCCTTCAACGTCCTAAACCAGCGCTCAACACTGTTCCTCGGCCCGAAAGTCACATGCAGATAACCCAACCTCAAACT
>NZ_WHIZ01000038.1:0-19254 GCF_009372125.1 Thermococcus sp. 101 C5 | reverse complement strand
ACCCCTCAAACCTCCCTGCCAATGGCGAGGGGTTAACTCGTTGGAACCCTCGCCCTTCAGGGCGGGGAGGAGGTCAGCATTCTTGCCCTTTTGTCTGTTTCTTCCCACAGGAACTCTCTTGCTACGTGGGTTGTCATTCCCCATATCCTCTCCGCATCCCTGAACTCGACATTGTCATCATTTATGTAAACATACGTGGGCTTCTCGGCCTTTCCCTCCACTATAACCGCATCATAACCCGCAAACTTCAGTTCTGCTCCAAAGAAACCCCCACCAACACTTCTAAAGTACGTGCCTGTTAGAGGGGACTTAAACTGAGCAATCCATCTTGCCGCAGATTGTGCTCTCGTTCCTGTGAGCGGACCAACGGTAAAAACAAGTTTGTTTTCAGGACTTAGTGGGTCGGTGCCTGGCTTCAGTTCGTCCCAGAGAATTTTTGCTCCAAGACCTCTACCACCTATGAACTTCTTAACGACCTCCTCCGTCAAAGGTTCTACAGTTGCCTTTTTGTTCGTCAAATCTATCCTCAAAATTTTCCCCATGTGGCCATACATAGAAATCACCCATGAACAATATCAATATAATTATTTGACTTTGATTAATATAAGACTTATTATTTTTTTGCTAATGTTGTTTAGCAGAAAAAGATTTTTAAAGCAGAGGTTATTCAGTTGACAATAGTCTGGGGCATCATATATAATTTGATAACAGCTAAAACCAAATGGTGAAACAAATGCTGGAGATATTAAACGTTGTAGTGCGTCTCTTTACGTGGGGGTTTTCCCTCTACAGGTGGCTAAAGAAGCGTGAAGAGTTCATGCTACTCTTGAGTATAGCCCTGTGGATAGACTTTCTGGCTGCGTTTACTCAGCAGCCTATTCTGACATGCTTAGGCTTGTCCCCAGACGCAACGGCTCTAATGCCTCTCTTAAGCATGTTTGCGGTGATAGAGGCAGTTCTTCTTATAACCACCTCCTTCTTTGTCCTTGAGCGTCTTAAGATGTTCTGGGGAGCACTTACAGTCGCCATCAGTTCTCTTCTCGGCCCAGCGTATATCCTTGCGGGTGTTCTTCTCAATGTGTCCCCTACAGTTCTCATGGCTTTCCCCCTTCTATTCTTGGGTATTGCCTTAATGCTTGCAGGATATGCCCTCGTTAAAGAGGAGGTAGGCACTAAAAACATAGCAACGCTGTTTCCTCTCGGACTGTTTCTCCTGGGAATCATCAACGTCACATACCCGATAACAATAAGGACCTCCGTTGCCCCGTACCTTTATGGTCTTGGAGCGGTTTTTAGGGCCATGGTATTTGTGGGTATGGTGGGGTATGCCCTCTTCCATGTGGTTCCTCCAAAAAGCATAAGCGTAAACCTGCCACCCGGGGCGTTCTACGTGGAAAGCCGAAGAGCCTTAAAAATACTGATTGATAAAATGCAGCAATCAGGAAACGGTGTCCTTATAACAAGAAGCTCACCGCAGAAAATGGCCTTTACGTTCCCGGTGTTCTGGATTACCCGGATAATCTCCGGCAGGATAAGTGAAAACGCAATGGCGATTTCCCCTACCGACATAGGCATTCTCCTTGACCTCGTAAAGAGACATCTTGAGAAGGGGCACTCACTGGTAGTGGTCGATAGTTTTGAATACCTTGTGGTCGAAAACGGCTTTGAAAGCGCGCTTAAATTCCTGCTCTCGCTGAAAGACATCGTAATGAACTTCAACGGCACACTTATCGTCATCACATCGCCCTCTCTGTACTCGGAGAAGCAGTGGGGAATGATTTCAAGGGAGCTGGAAAAGCTCAAACTGGAATGAGAGGTATTGGATAAGATCGTTAGTATCATATAGGCACATTGGAGAAAGCTGGACATTTCCTCGCACTTGGAGAAAAAAACAGATCGCATTTACAGCCCTCTGGGAGCAAAAAATGAAAAATATCAAAAAAGACCTCACAGCACCCTTTTTCTAAACAGCACTACCAGAGGTATCAACCACGCCAGATGTACCACAAGGGCTATTGGGAAGTCGCTGTAGTCGTTGGCCGGAATTCCTTCGAAGACCCTGTAGATCCAGTAAGTTGGGAGGAAGGCCGTGAACTTGCTCCAGTCCGTTGAAAGGTTCCTCCAGACGACGATGAGCTTTATCAGCGGCGGGAGAAATAAGAACCAGCCGAGAACTTTAGAGACTGTTAGCGCCTGCATTCTGGACTCGGAGAACACCGTGATGAGCAGTCCGAAAATCCACACCTCCAGGACGAAGAGGGCCATCAGTGCCAGAAGTCCCTCCCGCGGGAGGTCTATGTCGAGGATGTACGGGCCAACACCCGTCAGCACCACTGTCATTATTGACGCCCACGTGAGCCTGTAGGCCAGAAAGGCCTCGCTCGATATGGGGATGACCTTTAGAGCCTGTATGGTCTTGTCTTCTTTCTCGTCAGCCATCATGAAGCCAGGTATCATGCCGAATATCATTGGTATGAAGATGAGGGTCAGCAGTGCGAGCAGTGGGTAGTAGATGCCAACGCGGTCTTTGAAGTAGCGGACGATTAGGAGGAAGACCAGCGTCATCGCCACGCTGTAAAGGAGCATCGGGTCCCTCCTCAGGAGCTTGAGGTCTGTCTTGTAAATAGCTCCAAACTTTTTCACAAAACTCATCTCACTCCCTCCACAGCATACTTGTAGAACCTTATTTTAGCTATGTAATACGCTATAGCAGACCAAACGAGCAGGGCCGCTGCTGATAATACTAAGGTATCCCTCGAGACATCAACGAACGGCGCCTTGAAGAAGTAAAGCGCCGGGTAGCTTGGTACAAGGTAGAGGACTTTCCAGACCCCGCTTTGCAGGTAGCCGTGGTAGTGGGCGAACGGTAGGAGGGAGACCACGAGGACAGCCATTATCGGGACGAAGTAGTCGTCCAGGTCGTAGTATTTTGCAGATATGCCTATTCCAAGGAGAGTGTAGACTACGGAGCAAAGGAAGACCCCAACTACCACGTAGGGAAGCCCGTTGAGAGAACGTGTGCCTATGGCCATTATCAGCACAGCCCCCACGATTGAAAGAACGCTTAAAATAGCCGTTTTAGCTAGGATGTAGCTCTTCCACTCTATCGGCGTCACGGCAAGTGCTCCTATCGCCCCGTCCTTCTTTTCTGCGAATATTTCAGTGCCCACGAACATGAAGCCCACAAGGCCCGGCTCGAAGAGGAGGAATAGCGGAACCATCGTCGGGAGGTACCTCTCCGGGAAGGCCATGAGCATCAGGCCGTAGGCTAGGCCTATCAGCACGTATATCGGATAAACATAGCTCCTCGTACCGACTATGAGGTTCGTCTTCAGCAGGTTCTTCATCATACAAGCCGCCTCCCCGTCACCTTGAGGAATATTTCCTCCAGGGTCGGCTCCTCTGTGTTGATTCTCCTTATCTCGTGGTTTCTCAGGATGTTCAGGAACTCCTCGTTCTGGCCGATGCCCTCAAGTGGAAACTCCGCTGTCTTGACGTTTCCGTCCTCAACGTACTCCACCTTAACGAGCCTCTTGCCCATCTTCACCTTGAGTTCACCCGGGTTGTCTACGAGCCTGACGGCACCATCGACGATGAAAGCGACTCTGTCGCACAGCTCGTCCGCGACATACATGTTGTGTGTCGTGAGAAACACCGTCTTCCCGCTCCTCTTCATCTCCAGGAGGAGGTCTTTGATCTTTCTCGCGCTCGCGGGGTCGAGGCCCTCAAGCGGCTCGTCGAGGAAGAGTATCTCGGGGTCCGGGAGCAGAGCCCTCGCCAGGTCGAGCTTCTTCTTCATACCCTTGGAAAACCCTGCAACGAGTTGATTCGCTTCCTTGTCAAGCCCCACCATCTTGAGGACTTCCATCGGGTCGAGGTGCTTCTTGTAGAAGCTCGCGAAGAACTGGAGGTTTTCGAGGGCCGTGAGGCGGGAGTAAACTGCAGGGAACTCAAAGGAGACGCCGATTTTGTTGTAGTAGTCTTTGCCCCACTCGCGCAGGTCTTTGCCAAAAACTTTAACTTCACCAGTATAGTCCTTGATTATCTTCACGAGGATTTTGACGGTCGTGGTCTTTCCGGCGCCGTTCGGCCCAAGAAAGCCGTAGATTTCCCCTTCCTCGACTTCGAAGCTCAGGTTCTCAACACCCCTAACATCGCCGTAATACTTCCTAACGTTTTTAACTTCAATCACAGGCATTTTCCCACCAATTTAAAATAGGGCTTTGAAGTAGTTATAGTTAACCCCGCACATGTGCGGGTTTCTGCCTAAACAAGAAACGAATTTAGTCCTTCTGAAATTGCTATTTGATGTAATTTTTTGTCCGCTGTATAAAATTCAGAAGCCTTTACTCGCTTTGCGGATTCAATTTGGATAGCATCTGCTTGATAAATATGATATTTCTCCAAAAGATTCCAACAATTTGCTAGAATTGAGCCATAGATCGGAATTATCTTTAGTATCCCAAGTCTCTTCATCCTAAGGACTTCAGAAAGAAATCTGGCTCTAACTAATTCATGAGCCTCCTCATTAATTCGCTTTATTCTTTTTGCTCTATCCAATACCCCCAAAACTTCTCCTATATTCCACAAACTAAAGGCTAGCTTAATTTCACCTTGATACGCCCTAGTGTACAGCTCCACTATTTTCTCACTGTTTTCTTCTTTTATGTAACGCTTTATTATAGCACTACTGTCCAAGTAGACTGTCTTCTCGCTCATCTCTCATCCTCCTAACAAGTTCACTTATAGGACCCTTGGCAGGAACTGGTTCAAACTCAATTTTTTTCTCGAATTTTTCCAACATCTTTTCCAAAGCACTTTCAATATCCAATAAAAGACCCTCAGAAATAATCTCTTCAAGAAGCTTACTTAGATCTTTTTTCTCTTCCGCAGCATCTTTTTTGAGCTCCCACCATAGTTCATCGTCTATATAAATGCTGGTTTTGATCTTTCCCATAAGTCTCACCTGTAGATAATTACCGAAAAACAGATTTAAGTATTTCGGTAGAATTAGCCTATAAGCTCCTCAAGGATTTTCCTCTCCGCTTTCCTTAAGTGCTCCTTCACGGTTGAGGGACTCAGGCCGAGTATTTGCGCCAGTTCTCGGAGGGTTATCCTCCTTGGATTGTCGAAGTAGCCGCTCTTGTAGGCGAAGAGGAGAACTTCAAACTGCCTTTTGCTTAGCTTCAATACCGGACTATCTTCAGGGCTATATTCTTCAATTCCTATCACCTCTGCCCTATAAACGTTCTTAATGGTGGATATGACATCACCCACAAGTTCATCTTCGCATATCACGTATAGATTAACTCCTTCCGGGCTGAAAGTCCCCTTTTCGAAAATAACCATTCCTTTTTTCTGAACTTCAAAAAGTTCAAGAACGTTCTCCGGAAGTGGGGCACTAAGAAGGTCTGCTCTCACATAAAGGATGTAATGAGCGTTCTTTGTTATCAGCTTTGCTTCCTTTACGTGGGGACCTCCAGGAGCTTCTTTAGAATACCCTCCGGCTCTATCCCCTCTTTGAACTTGACCTCGACCAGCTTTATCACGTCATTTCCAAGAAGGAAGTATGTGTCGCCATAGCCCCACTCTACCGCATCCAAAAAGCCCCGGAAGGCACTGAAGTACTCAAGATTGAGTGGAATTGAAAACTTTATCCTCTTCATAGGCATCAAAGATAGTTGGAAAGCAAAAGTTATTAATTTTGCCAAAGCCGTTTTAGTTAGACTTATATCCAATGGCTAGCCAAAAAAGATTAGACGGTGAACAGGATGCTGGCTGTAGTTACGGGAGCATCAAGAGGCATCGGCCGTCTTTTGGTCGAGAGGTTAATCAAAAAGGACTACCAAGTTGTGGGGATAGCGAGGAGTGAAGAAGCACTGAAGGAGCTTAAAGCTAGATTCGGCGACTCTTTTGAATATGTAGTCCAAGATTTAGCCCAGAATGGCGCAGAAAGAGAGGTCAAGAAAACCCTTGAGGAGCTGGGAGTGGATAAAGTTGACCTCCTCATCAACAACGCCGGGTTTGCTGTAAAAAAGCCCCTTCTGGAGCACGGTGAAGAAGAACTTCAAAAGCTGTTTAGAGTTTTAACAATAAGCCCGGTTTTAATGACTAAAGAACTGCTACCCCTTATGCAAAGTGGTTCGAAAGTTGTAATGGTGATGAGTGGAGTTGCCTTTGTTAGAACTCCTGAAATTCCAGCCTACGGTGCCGCAAAGGCCGCCCTTCACTACTTATCACTTACACTTAGCGAAGAGCTCCGGGAGAAGGGAATAAAGGTCATAAGGGTATATCCAAAGCAGGTTGACACGCCTTTCTGGGA
The DNA here is from genome assembly GCF_009372125.1 of Thermococcus sp. 101 C5. Lineage (NCBI taxonomy): Archaea > Methanobacteriati > Methanobacteriota > Thermococci > Thermococcales > Thermococcaceae > Thermococcus > Thermococcus sp. 101 C5. The sequence continues at coordinate 12,932 of NZ_WHIZ01000038.1, read as the reverse complement.
CAAAACTCCGAAGGGAGCTATCTTACCGGAGCAGGTTGCCGATGCCATAATGAGGGCAATAGAAAAGGAAAAGGAAGAGGTATTCGTGCCGGGATATATTAAGGTTGCGAAATATCTGCCGAGATGGCCAGCTCTAACCTACAGGTTTGAATTTTAAGGCTTTGCCAAGTGCTCCCATCCCAGAAGGGGCATCCTCTCAACTTTTCCATTTCTTCTCAGGTAAACTCCCTCTCCCCTTTCAACCCTTCCGATTATGGAGAACTCGAAGTCAAGCTTCTTAGCGTGCTCTTCCGGAATTGTGAAAATCAGTTCAAACTCCTCCCCACTTGCGAGGGCGATGCTAACTGGATCAATGCCCAAGAGCTCCGCAACCTCAAAGACCTCCTCCCTTATTGGAAACCTCTCAGCATCGATCATTATCCTTACCCGGCTCATGTTAGCTATCAGGTGGAGCTCCTTGCTCATGCCATCACTTATGTCTATTGCAGCATTTGCGTACCTGCTTAAGATCTGCCCCTCCTCAACTCTCGCCTTCGGCTCAAGGAGCTTCTCGTATAAGGCCTTCCTTGTCCTCTCGCTCACCTCAAGATTCTCGAAATAAACCTTAAGTCCAGCAAGGGCCCTCCCAACGTCACCGGTGACACAGACCAGGTCTCCTTCCTTTGCCCCGCTTCTTGTGAGTAGCCGTTTAGTTTTTCCAATGGCTATTCCGTCGATTATCAAATCGCAGGCCTCATTCGTGTCGGCACTTATTACGGGCGTGCTGTAGAACTCAGAAGCCTTAGCGATTCCTTTTGCGATGCCCTCAAGATAGTCCATATCAATACTCTTCGGCACTCCAAGGGAGAAAAGAAAGCCTACTGGCTTGCCTCCCATGGCGGCAACGTCGCTCACATTCATGGTGAATACCTTGAAGCCAACCTGCTCGGGCGTCATTATCTCTGGAACGTCTGTGCTCTTCACCAGCATGTCGTTTGTCGCCACAAGCCACTCTTCGCCAAGCTTCAGCGCTCCGGCATCGTCTCCCAGAGGTAAATCCCCTTGATTGTTAAGATGCTTCATGAACAGCTCTATTATCTCGCGCTCCACACAGATCCCCCTCAACAATGATGCATGGATATTAAAAAGTCTTGGGGAAAAGGGCTTTATATCCTGAGAACTCAAATTTTAAGATAGCCATAATACGGGTAGAATCCCGGCACAGGGCGAACCCCATAGGAGAGCACACCAAATACACCCTTGCTAATACCTATGGCAATAGATGGGCACGTGGGAGTTCATCGGCTGAAAAACACAGATGAGGGGTGAGAGTATGGGATGTTACAACCTCAAGGACAAGGTGGCTATAGTCACCGGCGGTGGGCAGGGGATTGGTGCTGCGATAGCCCAGCTCTTTGCCGAAAACGGTGCGAAGGTGGTCATAGCGGAGATAGACGAGGAGGCAGGGACTGAGAGGGAGCGGATGCTCAGGGAAAAAGGGCTCGAAGTAACATTCATAAAAACGGACGTGGGCGACGAGGACTCCGTCAGGGAAATGGTGAGGAAGACCGTGGAGCTTTATGGTGGCGTGGACATCCTCGTGAACAACGCCGCGATACAGCCTGACGGGAAGAGCATATTCGAGCGCTCCCTCGAAGAGTGGGAGAGGACGATAAGGGTGAACCTCACCGGGCCTTACATATGCTCCCGCTATGCCGCCGAGGAGATGAAAAAGCGCGGGGGAGGAGTAATCATCAACATAGCGAGCACGAGGGCGCTGATGTCAGAACCCAACACCGAACCATACTCCGCGTCGAAAGGCGGATTGGTTGCCCTAACGCACTCCCTCGCGATAAGCTTAGCTCCATACAGGATAAGGGTCGTCTGCATAAGCCCTGGGTGGATAGAGACCTCAAGGTGGAAGAAGTCAAGTCTTAGGTCGGAGCCGAAGCTAAGGCCTATAGACCACGAGCAGCACCCGGCGGGAAGGGTTGGCGATCCAATGGACATAGCCCACATGTGCGCCTTCCTTGCGGACAACGAAAAAGCGGGCTTCATAACGGGCGTGAACTTCGTAGTTGATGGAGGAATGACGGTAAAGATGATATACGTCGATTAGCCCCCAACAAAATCAAGGATGCTCCTCTGCTTTGGCTTATGGTAAACTTCCTCACTATTTTTAATTTCCAAGCTTTCTAAGTCCTCAAGTTTTGCTTTCTTTATCTCTTCGGGCAGCTTAATTTCTCCGTATTTGCCCCCTCCACCCGGGATTACGATAAGCTTTTCATTCCTGAAAGCCCAGATTGCCTTGGCTATGTCATCTCCAACCAGTTTGGCAATGCTCCTTATTGGAACGTCAACCAAAACGGAAATTTCACTGCCGAACTCCCTAAGCAGTCTTTCCCATACACTTTTGACGGCTTTGGTTTCGACTCCCTTGTTGAGAACCATGGCAATTATTTCTGCAAGAGGTGCCAGATGGAGGTAGGGAGGTCTATCCTCCGGTCGTTCATTCGTATCAGCCAGCTCAAGTATCCTATCGTGTACTCCCTTCTTTATAACCCCGCCGCAGACCTCGCATCTCCAGTTTAACCTCTTCGCATCTTCAAGACGGTATTTGGTATAACATTTCGAACATGCAGTTAGGTGATACTTTCCAAGCCTCGGGTCAAGTCCAGCGTTTAGGACTATTTTCCTCCCGCCCCGCTTTAGAATGGCCTTTTTAACTTCATCAAACGTCGCATCCTCAATCTCAAAGCGGTTGAACTCCCTCCCAAGTCTGTGGGGCATTGGAGAATGGGCATCGCTATTGCTCAGGTAGGTGAGTTTGTGGTGTGCTTTGATTCTATCCGCCATCTCAGAATCGGCAGAAAGCCCAAGTTCAAGGAAGTGAACCTTAGCGTCGCCATAAGCTTCTTTGAGGCTGTTGTACTCCTTATAAAGGGCTGTCCATGGGGTAAATGAGTGGGCCGGGCCTATCAAAACGTCGAGTTCGTTAGCAAGGTCGGCTATCTCAGCCGCGCTTAGGTTCACGTGGGGCCTTCCTTCGGTTTCAATATCCTTCGAGTAGGGCTTGAGCTTTTCACGCATCTCTCTTACCGCATCGATGGATGGAAAAATTAGCAAGTGGTGCACCCTTCTGTTGTCTTCAACCTCAGCCGTAAGGAGAAACCTCACACCTTTTATCTCGTAGCTTCCCCCATCTACTTTTTGAGCAGACCTTAAAAGTTCTTTCTCCCATTGAGGGTTTAAAATGTCTCCAGTCCCTACGATTCCGAGACCTTTGAGCTTTGCGTTCTCAGCCAGAAGAGGGAATGTCATTAACTTTGAGACTGCCTTGGAATAGCGGGAGTGGATGTGCAGGTCTGCATCTACCTTCATTAGAACACCTCAAAAGTAAAAAGGTAAAGTCAGAGGTAGCCTCTATCCTCTTCCTCGTGACCTGACTGTGGCATCTGCTGTTCAAACATTGCCCTCTGCATCTCTTGAACCTTTTTGAGGATCTCTTCTGTCTCTTTAGCTCTCTCGTCGAGGGCGCTCATATCTATTTCCAAGTTGAGAGCCTGTGCCACAACACTAAGAACAGCTTTGGCGGCTTTTGCATCCACTATGTAACCGAGGCTCTCTCCGAGGAAACATGCTCCTTTCATTCCTCTCAGCTTCCCTATGCCAAGGAGCAAGCCTGCCGCTCCGACTATCGCTCCGCCTTCGTCTTCCCTGAAGATTACCGGGAGATGCTTGTACTTCTCCTTTGTCTCCAGGTCGGTAAAAGCGGCTAAAACTCTTGGCTCTCCCTCAAGCTCTGGAACCTGATAACCACCCATAGTAATTATTTCCCTTGTTCCAAACTGCTCTACAAAGTCAAGCATCTTTCCAACGACTTCAAAGTGGCCGTAGCTGTCGGTTGGAGGTACTTGAGTATCTCCTGTGATTATTATCAGATCTCTGTGCTCATCATCGGGACTCTTCCAGTAATAGAACTCGTTTTTCATCAAATCCACTGTTGAGTCCTTTTTCACCAAAACCTGGTGCATGAAGTGAGGAGAGTAAAGCTCAGCAAACTTCTTCGCATTGAGCTCTTGAATTAGATGGTCTGCGGCCAGTTTGCCAACTAATCCAATTCCCGGCAGGCCTTCAATAAAAATTGGATCATATATATCTGGCTTTTCATAAACAACTATTATTGTTTCCTTCATTTTTCCACCCCAATACCGAGCAGTTCCTTCTTAAGCTTTCTCCTGTACTCCCCATATGGGTCCTCCGGGGAAAACCTTGGAGGATGAGCCGATTTCGTTTGCTCCCCACAGACCGGGCAGATTTCTTTTAGGGTGTATCGCCCACATTTTGGGCACTTCTTAATTCTGAACCTCATGCCTCTCTCCTCTTTATCTTCTTTATCTTCTTCTCCTTCCTTATGAGAGAGGCCTCTCCACCGGCTTGTTTTATAACCTGGAGTATTTCTGAGGCTATCTTTTCTAACACCTCTTCAGCTTTATAGTAGTCCGGAGCGGTGATATCTATTCTGTATCTCGGCGCACCGATATAGCTGAACTTGACATCTATTCCCTGCTCTTCATTTGCCCTGTCTCTGGCTTTTATGAGGGCTTCTTTTATGACTTCAATACCGTTGGATGTTGGAACGGTTATCTCAAACTCAGCATCTATTGTGACGGTTGGAATTTCAACATAGTTCTTAATTATCTCATCGAGAACCGGCAACCATTCTTCTGGAATAAGACCTTTAAGAACTTCAATGCCATTTTGAGCGGCGTCTTCAAATGCCGCATAAACCTCTCCGTATTCTTCCTCAAGCGGCACCCAAACTTCTCTCCAAGCTGTTTCGAAGTCCTTACCGAGTTTTTCAGCCGCCATCTTTAAGAGGTTCTCCGCTTTTTGGGCCCTCTTGAACTCCTGAAGCTTCGCTTTCCTCTCTTGCTGCTTGACTCTCTTAAGGCTCAGGTCTATGTGGCCCTTGCTCGGGTCAACACGTATTACCTTTGCAACTATCTTCTGGCCTTCTTTGAGGTAGTCCCTAATATTTCTCACAAAAGTTGGAGCAACTTCGCTTATGTGCATAAAACCTTCTTTTCCAGGATACTCGTCAAGGGTCAAGAATGCACCATAATTGTGGATGCTCTTAACAGTGGCCACAACAAACTCTCCTTCTTCCGGAAATTCTCTAGCTCTCCTCGGCATTTTCACCATCTCCCAAAAATTTTACCTAATAAAGGTTGGTTGTATGAGGTTTTTAAGGTTTTGGAGAAAAATAAGAAAGATCACTCAAGAACTTCTAGAATCTTCGCCTTTATGACTCCCTTTCCACCGGCTGGTTCAACAAGAGTTGAACCGCAAACCAAACAGCGTACTTTTGTAGCCGGGTGGCTGAAAACGATTTGCTCGTTTCCACAGTCAATGCACTTAACCTTGAGGAATCTTGACCTTGGCATTGGGATTAATTTCTCAGGTATTGCCATTTTTTCTCACCTCACACGAGTTCGAACTTCTTTACTCTAAATCCTTCGCCTCTTGTGTGTGCCTTTCCGCACTCTGTGCACACAAACCTAAGGTCAAGCTTCTTCACTGGCTTTTCTCTTCCAGCCGGGTTTGGCCTTGGGAAACCTTTGTAACCCTTGAGGATTCTTCTGAATCTTCTCTGACCTGCACTAAGCTCACTTCTTGGCCTCTTCTTCACTTTTTCTACCTTGTGAACTGTGTGCTTCTTACAAAACGGGCAGTATGTCCTCATCTGCTTTGGATATTTCATTTTTCCACCTCCCGAACACGCCCGGTAGGTTCCTTTACGGACACCCCCGAGCATGAACCCATGACAGTTCGAGAACCCCTAATATAAAACCCTTTAAAACATTTTTGGAAGCTCAGAAAAATTTTTAAATACAAAATGTTACTAAAAATCAGGGGTGGGAGCAATGATGCTGGAAGAGTCCCTCTATGAAATTAAGGAAGTAGAGGAAAGAGAGCTGGAAGCCTACAAAAAACTTCTTAAAAAACTGAAAGACCCAGAATACGCAGACTTAAGAAACTTTCTTCTAAGATTAACCATAGATGAAGTGCTGCACAAACACATCTCCGAAGCCCTTGAAAAAGCTTACCAAGAAGTTAAAGAGCTTATAAAGGAATATACACCTGAAGAAGAAACAGAATTGGGAACAGCCGTCCTCTTCCCGGGAGTGCCAACAATAATTCTTCCAAGGGAAGTAAACGCTATTGGCACTAAAATCCCCACAGATGAACTTTTAGAGGAATATTTCGGAGAATTCCCCGGAGAACCTGTAGTACCAGCGGAGCTCATGGAAGAGATTAGGGAGAAGTTAAGGGAATACATAAAGAACAAGGAAGTCCTCATAATGAACTATGAGAAACTTTCGGAGAAGGCCAAGCACCCAGTGCTAAGGGGAATCGCAAAGGACATCAAAAACAATGAGGAACAGCACAAAAAGATGCTTGAAAAGCTCCTGGAGCACTACAAAAGCTGAAGGATTAATGGAATTAAGAAAGGCGCTATAGCAGTTAAAATGAACCCATGAACAAACGCCAGAAGGGTTATCTCCGTTCCCCCAAATTTTACCATCAGGGGAAGAGTCGTATCCATTGTTGTTGCGCCTCCCATGACTATCGCCTTCTCTTTTGAAATCTTCTTTATTGCCAGGGGATAGAAAATAATCGTTAGAATTTCTCTTGTTAAGTTTGCCAGAAATCCAATTACTCCATATATCGGAGAATAAGTTGCCAAGAGAGGGCCTGTAAGAGAGTACCATCCAAAACCGGCAGAAATAGCTAACCCCCATTTGAGGGGAACCTTCAAAAGGAGAGATGCAGCTAAACCGCCGATCAATGACCCCAAAACAGTTGATGCAGGAAGTAAAAGAGCCATTTTGCCAAGTCGTTTAAGCTCTTCTCTTAATCCCTTGCTCTTTCCAATGTCGATGCCTATAATGAAGATGAGGAGATAGAGCATGAGCTCGTAGAGGTTGCCAAACTCTAAGCTCGTGTACTTCCCAACGAGCATGCCAAGGAGGAGGGATGAGATTACCAGATAGAGAAAACTCACTCCCTCACCCCCAGCAGAGCTATGAAAAGACTTCCGAGTATTGTAAAAGAGGCAAAAACGAGGGAAAAAATGAGAAGCTGGAGGGCATCTATCTCCACTCTGCCCGCTTCGACACCCATGAAAAATATCAAAAACAGCAAAGCAATATTCATCGGCTTGTCCATGCTAAACTTTATCCTACTCCTAAGCAGATAACCCACAAAGACACCCAGTACAAGGGGGATAAAGATGTTCATGTCTTAACCAAGATACGTAAATATTAATAAAACTATCGGACGCATTCGAGGGCTTTTTCGTAATCTTCCTCGCTTAACCTCCACCCCATTGCACCGAAGTTTTCTTTGATGTGTTCTTTGTTTGTAGCTTTCGGAATCGCAACGACGTTTTCCTTCCATATGAGCCAGTTCAGCGCAACCTGAGCCGCTGTTTTGCTGTACCTTTTTCCTATCTCTGCCAGACAGCTGTTTCTTGCTAGGCTTCCCTTCTCTAGTGGAGTGTATGCCATCAACGTGATGCCTTCCCTCTTCATGTACTCCAGCAAGCCGCTTTCCTCTGGTCTGCGGTCTTTTAGGGAGTATTTCACCTGGTTTACCACGATTTCATACTTTCTCATAACTTCCTGACTCCTCTTGAGAAGTTCAAGGTCGAAGTTGCTGACTCCTATATACCTGATTAGCCCCTCATCAACAAGCTCCTCGAGGGCATGGAGGGTTTCTTCTATTTTCCTAAAGTCCTCAGTAGGCCAGTGAAGAAGGTAAAGGTCTATGTAGGTCCCCAACCTCTTTGCGCTTGCCCTTGCCGCTTTTTTGGCACTCTCGTATCCAAAATGTGTGGGCCAGATTTTGCTCACTATGAAGATGTCCTCCCTCTCAAATCCTTCTATGGCTTTTCCAACGAGCTCTTCGCTGTGCCCGGAGGCGTAGAATTCCGCCGTGTCTATGAGGTTTATCCCAAGCTCAAGCCCGTATCTGAGGGCTTCTATGTGTTCCTTATCCTTTGAGTAATCCGGAGTCTCCCAGCCTCCCACTCCCCAAGTTCCCATTCCAATAGCCGTAACCTTGTCATCTCCGATTCTTTTTAGGTCATTAAACGGCTTAACCCGTTTCATCTTTCCACGCCTCCAGCAGGAGTCCAATTTCGTTATATACCTCAATGCTCCTAAAACCCTTTTTCTTCAATACTTCAATGATATCCCCAACAATTTTTCTCTGCACGTTCATCGCTATCGCCTGGCAAAAATGGCACTCTGGAGTAGTTTTGGCAAACAAAAGCCACACCATGACTTTTTCGTTCTCCACAGTTAAACCGTACAGCAGCCCTTCGTCCACAATGTTAAGCTCCGTTTCAGGGTCTTTAACATTCCTGAGTTCCTTAACAACCTCTTTAACCTCAGAAGGAAGCTCCTTTAGGGTCCCCCTAGGTTTTTCTTTGAGGAAATCCAGAAATCCCATTATCCTCACTTCTTCTCAAATTTTGCCAGAAGGTTGTTTTTCATGTCATATATGTAAACCCTCGAAAACTTCACAAGAGCAAAACGCTCCATTATGTCCCCTATTATCTTGGAATGGGCTATTGCAGCGCCCCCAATCATGTTGTAGTAGGCGTTGCTCTCCACAGCTAGCCATATCTTGAGGGTGTTATCACTAACGTCAAGTCCAGCTAAAAGACCGGCATCGAGTATATTCATAGTGCTTATTGGGTCAATAACCGTGCTCAACTCCTCAAGAACTTCCCTATATTCCGGAGGGTACTCCCTATCATTTCTATAAACTTTCATTTTTCCTCACCGCTTAAGAATTGGAGGGAATACATAAAAACATTTTTGGACAAATTTGGTTAGACCTTCCTTACCTCAACCCACGTGGAGTGAAATGCGGAAGCGTTTCCATAACCTTCAACGGTCTCATCCGTTGTGAGGAAGTTTACATTCCAGCCGAGCAGTCTAACCCAGAAGGCCTTGTAAAGAACCACGACACCTTCAGGAACATCTTTGCTAATCTTTGCCACCGTTCTTATTTTTCCGTGTTCGTTGAATACCTCCACTTCATCGTTTTCCTTAATCCCCCTTGCCTCAGCATCCCTGGGGTTGATGTACAGGCAGGGGTCGATTATGTTGTATGTGTTGTGGTACTGGCTTGTTATCGTTAGCTTCCAAGTTGGACTCAGAAGCTGGAGTCCTTTTCTTTTCAGGGGCTTGTACTCAGGGAAAGGCGAAAGGCCCCTTTCAAGGGCTCTCTGGGAGTGGAACTCTATTTTCCCACTTGGGGTGTCATATTTTCTCTCTTTTGCTTCAACTTTTACAAAACCTTTCTTTTTAAGCTCATCCAAGCTTAAACCGTTTATCTCCAGGACCTTCTTTATCACTTCCTCATCGCTCTCGTAAAGGTAGGGATTCTTTATGTCAAGGGCTTTAGCCAGCATTCTGGTCACTTCACTGTTGCTCTTCCCATAGAGCCTCGTCACTGGCTCGTTTAAGGCAACGTAGCGGTGGTAGTATGAATCGGCAATGTCGAGCCTCTCAAAGAATGTATTCGCAGGTAAGACCACATGAGAGTAAAGGGCGGTGTCGGTTAAAAAGATGTCATGAGTCACGACAAACACATCATTTTCCATTATGGCCTTTCTTAATCTGCTTTGATTTGGAAGCGAAGCCAGAGGATTAGCGTTGTATATGTAGAGGAACTTAATCTCACCATTCTCTATGTATTCGGCAAGCTTCACCTGGGGTATACTCTTGGCAGGCTTTGTCCTTAAAAAAGCTCCCTCCGCATAGCTTTTATCGATTGTTTTCATATCGTAGATAAAGCCAAACTTATGTCCAACAAGAGCTGGGAGAATAGAGACAGCCCTCACAGCCTCCCCACCATTGAGGGAGCGCTGAAAACCATATCCGATGTGGATAACTCCTCTCTTCTCGGAATACTCGAAGGCAAACTCCTCTATTTTCTTCCTTCCAATTCCGGTTTCCTCGCTTACAAAGTCTAAGTTTATCTTTTTAAGGTATTCCGTAAACTCTTCAAACCCGTAAACGTTTTCTCTTACAAAGTCCTTGTCGTAGAGTTCGTTTTCCACGATTACTTTTGCAATTCCCAAGGCAAACAGAGCATCTGTGTTGGGCCTTATCTGGAAAAACTTTTCGCTCTTTTTTGCAGTCTCTGTTTTAACAACATCAACAACCCATTTTTCGAGGTTGTACTTTTTCGCAAGCATGAATCCATGGAGATTCGTCCAAAACGCATTTATCCCCCAGTACACGATAAGCTTTTGGTTCTTGAGATCTTCTGGATCCATCCCCACAGCAGTCCCATAGACGTCTTTTAAAGCCTCTTGACCGGCTCTATCGCATATTCCATAATCGAGCATGGCAGTGTTGAGATAATGGAAAAGCCTCAACGGGAAAGCATAATTAACAACCCCTCTATCGCCGGCATAGTTATAAACAAGAACAGTTTCGCTTCCATAGTTTTTTATTGTTTCTTTCAACTTGTCTGTAACAGCTTTGATAGCTTCGTCCCATTCTACCTCTCTGAATTTATCCTTCAGTGTTTCCCTCATTAGCGGCTTTTTTAACCGCTCTTCGCTATGGAACCACTTTGGCAGGAGAGCGCCCTTCGGACATAAAAAACCCCTCGTTATTGGATGATCCGGATTCCCCTTAACAAAAAGCTTTTCGTCTCTAAGCTCGCTTATAATTGCACAGGTGTCGTAGCAGTCCCTCATACAAACGCTGAACATTGGAAACACCTAATGAGAAATGCTCACCCTTCTAGCCGCTTCTCTCTGAACTAGAACATGCCCAAGGGTTCTCGGAAGAGTAACTAGATCTCCTGCCTTGAAGGGCCCATATTCCCTCAAGCGTTCGTCCATGACCTTTGGAATATCTTCGAGAATAAGGTAAGCCTCCCAAATCTGTTTTCCACTCTCTGGAATTTTTTCTTCGGCTTCTTCCTCAACTATCTCAATGTCTTCCATGGGAATATGCTCCCTGTTCACAAACGCTAGAAGAATGGAGAAGATCTTCCTTTCTTCACCAACAAGGTTATGTGGTCTTCCTTCAAAGACCATGTCCACTATTTTATGAAGCCTTATGCGAAGTATTTCCTTGATGAGCTTTTCCGCAACATTCATCTCTGCAAGGTATAGCTTTTCTTCGAGTTCTTCCCCCCTCTCCTTGGAAGACTCTGCTCTAAGCTTTAATGCCTTTACAAGGCTGTCAAACTCTTTGTAAAATTCATCGTCTAGGGAAATCAGTTCGTTTGAAGATAGCTCCATTTCCAGAAGTTCCCTGAGCTTTGCAAGATCCAATTTAACCACCTAAAAAAAAATAGTATGAGGAGGTCACTCCTCAACTCTCGGAGCAAGTAAGAACGTAAGCCTTCCCTCGTCCCTAATTGGATAGTCCATCTGGAGGGGCATTTCGTTTCCGAATCTGAGAACGACTTCGTCGGCTTTTCCAATTCCCTTGACCATATCTGCGAGGTAGCTGACACCATAGGCGCTCCTAGTTTCTTCCTCAACTTCAAGGTCGAGCAGGCCTTCGTCTTCCAGTGTGAGCTTTATCTCAACTTCTTGAGTCTCGCCCTCTGCCCTCATAATGAACTCATTTGGCTTGGCAATGAACTTTATGGAGTCGCTAACAAGGGAAGCATCTTTAACTGCCTCTTTTAGGACCTCACCTAGAACAACAGCTTTTACAGTGAATGGAAGCTCAGGAAGCTCGAGCTCGAGCTCTTCAACTTCAATGAGGGGAAGTCTGAATGTCCTTTTTGCGGTTCCTTCGAGTGTTACCTCAAGGAAGTTCTCCTCACCTTTCTTGAGAATGAGTATATCTTTGCTCTTTCCTCTCTTGAGAATTTTCTTGAAGTGATCCATGTTAATGCCAATTGTTTCCTCTGCCTCGACCTCATATTTGGTAAAGATTCCAGCTGGGAGGTTAAGGTCAATTAAAACAACTCTGCTTGGATCCATAGCTCTCATTGATATGCCTTCTTCTGTAACTTTAAAGGCAGCTTCATCAATTAAATTGCTTGCCGTGTCTATCAAGCTTGCAAAATCCTTTGCCCCATCAAAAACTACCTCGAATGGCATGTTTATCCCTCCATATCGTTGAGAATTTTAGCCATCAACCTTATTCTTTCTTTACCTCTCCATAAATAAGTTTTTCCATTGTTTACATCGGGTAGTCTCCTATATGCTTCATCCAACTCCTTTAAAGCTTTTTCTACAAGACGTTTAAGCACTTCTATTTCAAGTTTCTCCATGAATTTCACCGCTATTCATAACTTCTCCATGTGTAGCCGCACTTTGTACAGCGGTAGAATATCGTTGAAGGCTCATCTCCAGCCCTTGTCTGCATTTCCCACCAGTAGGCTTCATCGTTGCCACACTTTGGACAGGTTATCTTTACTTTTGGAAGTGTAGCTATGTCCTGCTCAATAACGGGGATGTCTTCTCTCTCGTGCTTGACCTTTTGGGTTATTTTGTATCTGTTTGCCGTCTCTGGATCAAGAGGTTCCTCATATCCACATTTCCTGCACACAAAGACTCCCTTCTTCTTATCTGGCAGCATTATACTCCCACATTTTGGACAGAATTTCACTCTCTCACCCCCAGTCTAAGACAAGATTGCCGAGATCGAAATAAAAAGTTTTGCTATGTTAGGACAGATACTGTCAGGATAAGCAGTGGGGCGTCAGGTTTAAATCCCAGACACTACCACAGAAAAAGAAAGGGGGGAACATGCAAGCCGAAACCATTATCAACCGATTAATTTCAGCCTTAAAACCTTTTCGCCGAAACAAAATCCCGATACTGTTAGGATAAGCTGTGGGGTGTCAGGTTTAAGTTACTGGCAGTACTTTAGAAAAAGAAGGGGGAACATGAA
>NZ_WHIZ01000037.1:0-19804 GCF_009372125.1 Thermococcus sp. 101 C5 | reverse complement strand
TGGATAGCCACTTTTTTAAATTCCTCTAAGGTTTCCTCACTAATAACAAAGGTCGCCTTAGGCACACTAAACCACCCCATTAAGAAATACTAAGTCAAAATATTTAAAATTTACGCTTTTAACCATTTAAAGAACAGCCCCTCATAATTCCACCCCTCACCCCTTCCCTTTCTTCGAAAACGTTTTCGCTTTCACAAGCCTCGTCTTCACGAGCTCAACAACGGCCCTGTAAACCTCCAGCTGTTCCTCCTCGGTTAAGCCAAGCGCCTCAAAGATAACCCTGTCAAGTTCCCTCCTGTCCGGCATGACCTTGTCGAGGGATACATCATCAGGGTTGATGTTGCTGAAGTCCTTGTTGGGCTTCGGAAGGCCGAGCTCTTCAAATGTTGGTAGGATCTCTCGAATACTTAACTTGGGAGCGATGGTATTTAATATCTTCATAGCATCTGTTGAAAGTACTAGGGGGTTGAGTATTAATACTTGCTTAGAAACAATGACGTCAATATCTAATGGGCCACCCCCACCCCCTGGAGTTCTAGCTAGCAGTTCTGCAGTAATATGAGTCAGTGTTGAGTTTAGAATCAAGAAAAGTAATTCATGTTTTTCGTAGTCTACCCCATAGAAGCTTTTGTTTAGGTAAACTAGACTTGGATTATGAGCAATGAAGAACCTTGATTGATGGCGCTCTGGAAATGCCACAGGGCTGTCGATTCCAGGTGTTAAATCATACCAAAACTTTCTAGCTGCACATGTTGGTCTATCATGATATTCCCTACTTTCTCCCCATTCAATGTATTTCAACGCGTGAACCTTGCCCTGTCTCCTGAGCTCTTCCTTCGAAAGATTGCAGAGGAACACTCTAAGCTTAAGGTCTTCCGGCCTAATCCTGTAGGTCTTTATCTCCTGCGGGCTCTTAACAACGGGCTTCAAAAACTCCTCCTCGATGTAGCCTTCCCAGCCCGCTTTATTTCTGACGGCAATTAATCCTTCCTCTGGTTTGTGAACTCTTCCACAAATCTTGCACACAGGCCACTTTATTGGATTCTTGATTGGTTCCAAATAGAAGAACTCATTTGCTCCTGTTTTAATACCAAATCTTACATCTGCAATGTTCCCCAGCCTCACTAACTTATTCTTACCTTTATCCAGAATCACGTAGAATATCCTCGGCGCCCTGATTAATATTCCTCCCCACTTCATGCCCTCGTATTCTCCAGAAATGTTGTAAGTCCCCAGAAGGGGATTCCTCGTACCGATCTCAAAACCGCCCATCTTAGCTAACTCAACACTTCTAATGCTCCTGATCCTGATATCATCGTCCTCATAGCTGTAAACTTTCCCGCCGAAGACCTCAACCTCCTTTACCTTTCCAACGTAGCAGTTGAGCATCTTTTCCACTGTTTCAAGGCTAAGTTCATCAAAGTTTTTCTTTAGAAGGACGAAGTTTACGCATTCATCTCCAACTGTGTTAAACAGCTCTTTGGGCTTTCTCGTCAGGACGGTAATTACGGTGTTGACATCAGCCTGTTCGAACGACCTCGTTGTGTAGTCTATTATCCTCTTTAAATACGTGAATCTCAGGAAGAACTCCTGCAACTGAGTTCCATAATCAACATCGAGCCACGAGTTGGATGTGATGAAAACCAGCGCTCCCTTTGGGTTGAGCAGGTTAACGCCCTGAATGAAGAAGTAAGCATAAAGGTCACTCCTTTTGTTCAAGCGCATCTCATGCTCAAACTTTTCCTTGATTATTGTCTCCATGTGTTTTATTATCTTCTCCTTGTACTCCTTCTTTAACTTCTCCTGCTCCTTCTTGGGAAGCATCTCGAACTCTGCCAAATCATAGTACTCTGGATAAATCTTCTCCTGCCTCACATACGGCGGGTTTGCTATCACAATATCGAAGCCCTTCTTGTGGAGCATCACATCAGGAAAGTCCAGCTCCCATATGAAAGGTGGTTTTTCAATTCTTCCTTCTTTGATAGCCGAGAGGAGGAGCTTAAACGCTTTCTTGTCCTTGGTTTCATCCGAATCTTTCAGCTCTTCCAGAACGTCCTCCGCAAAGGCTTCAAGAACGTGCCACTTGGTCTCTTCTAACTCCTTCCAGCTGACTGTACTGCCTTCGTAATACTTCTTTGCGAGCTCTTTATACTGAACTATCCAAAAAGCTGGCCCTCTTATTGCGGCTTTTTGCCTTAAACTTTCACGCCACTTTGATAGGGGAATATCTAGAATGATTTTCTTTCCGTCTTCTCCCCTAATAATTATGTGCGGTGGTGCAAGAGAATCTCCAACAACTAGTTTAGCCTCTAAGTTGGGCAAAATGGGCTCGTTGGGAATTCTATCCTGCTTCTCGATTAAAGCCAACCACAGTCTGAGCTTGGCGACCCTTATCGCCCACTCCTTAATATCAACCCCGTAGATGTTTTCCCTGATTATCTCAAGCTTCTTTTCGTAGTCAACCGAAACGTTGGCTTTCTCGTGAAGTTCAGTCAGGAGGTGGTACATGCCAACCAAAAAAGCACCGCTTCCAGCGGCTGGATCTACTATTTTAACTTCCTCAAGCGCCTTAACTATTTCTCTGGGCAACGACCTCGGCTCCCATTCGTGAGCCGGCTTGAAGACGAACTCTCTCAATAGCCTATCATCGACTTTGGTATTCCTCCTTAAATACTCATAAATTGCCATTCTACACATGAAATCTACTTCTGCCCTAGGAGTGTAAAAAATTCCGGAGACCCTTCTCTCTTCTTCCTCCAGAGCCTTTTCCTCTTCTGCAATTAAAGACTCGTAAATCTTTCCAAGCATTGCTGGATCAACTGCAACCTCAACTTCGTAGGGTGTTTCCTCTGTTATCGTGAAGTTGTACTCTTCAAAGAAGTCAAATATTATCTTCTTTACCAGCTCATCTGGAAGTGATGTTATTATTTTGTCTAGGTCAACGCTCTCTACCCTGACATGGTTGAAAAGACCGCCGTTGAAGTACGGGACTCCATAGGTAAATATATCTCTAACAGTGGATGAAGGGATATTTCGGATTTCATCGATATCTCTTCGTTCGCTTCTTGGGGTGTTCATTGCGTAGAGGAATAGGACTCTAAGGTAGTCTTTGTAAAACTCACCACCATATTCCTCCTTCTCCCTATACATCCACTTAATGAAATTCTTTATGTTGGGTGAAATGATTTCCAGTAAATCTTTTCTTAATATGTCTTTTTTAGCTTCAACAATCCATCCCTTCTTTTGGAGGAAATAAACAAACATCAGCCTGTTAAAGAACGTGTGGGCAAAAGTCTTGGCGGCTCTCTCAACGAATATCTCTTTTGGTAATTCTCCTCTGTAGGCCTCCTCAAGCCTTTTTCCATAAAGCCTCTTTATTTCACCTTTGAGCTTATAGTAGTACTCCTTATACTCTTTGAAAAACTCCTCCGTGAGGGGCTTAACCTGCATGTATTCGTCTATAATGGCTTTTATCTGAGCAGCTGGAGGGTGTTTCTTTGATGTTTCGTAGAGGTTTTTAAGCTCCTGGGCAACAATGGCTAAGTTTCCCACAAGGGTTCTAAATTTCCCCTCTTCCGGGTCAATTACATAAATGTTGAGCTTGGCGTTTTCAAGTTCTCTTCTGTAGATTGGAACAACAAGCTTCCAATAATTGGAATAATCGAGAACAAGAAGAAAGTTTGCAAACTCCAAGTCCAGAGAATAAGTGAAATCGAGCAAGTCTTTAACAAGCCTCTGTCTGTACTTTACGGTATCGCTTCTGCTTTTGGCATAGACAATGTAGAAACTCTCCCCTTCTGGAGGGTTCGTTTTTGCAATAATCTTGATAATCTCGGTGTGCCTTCCTACGAATTCGTTCAGCTCATTTTTAGGAATGAGTTCATCAGCATAATTAAAACCCCATGTATCGGTGAATATATCCCTAAAAAGGCGTATTGCTTCTTCGGTTTCCATTTTGGGATTAAGGCCTCTAAGTTTCTCTTCGATTATCTTGACTAGCGGATCCATAAGAAAACCCCCTCATTAATATTGTCCTTTGTTATTCTGTTTTTATGTTAGGGGGTATATATAATTTTCATGCATGCAATGAATATTGAAATTGAATATTCCAATCAAAGCCTCTCCACAAGCTCCCTCAACTTCTCCTTCCCTTCGTTCAAGATCGGCTTCCCGTGGCTTGGGAGTAAATGCACAAAGTCAACGTCCAAAAGCCTCTTTATGGCTTCCCTGTTCTTCATTGGGTCGAGGGAGTAGTGGTGCGGAATCTCCTCCAGCTTCCCGTCCTCTTCCCTAACCAAATCTCCCACAAAGAGGGCTTTTGTTTCCAGGTCGAGCAAACAAATGCTTCCGGGAGTATGGCCGGGAGAATGAATGACCCTCAACCCTTCGATCTCATCTCCGTCGTTCAGCTCTATCTCCACATCAACCGGCTCGATTTCCCTTCTGAATGTTTTCTCTCCCTTCAAATAAGGCACTTCATCCTTATGGGCCGCAACCACTGCACCGGTCGCATCTTTAAGGTCTTTTAAAGAGCCCACGTGGTCATAATGAGCGTGGGTCACTATTATTATCTCAACGTCCTCTGGAACGTAGCCAAGCTTTTCTACGTACCTCAAGACTTTCTCATACTCTCCTGGAAGGCCGGCATCTATAAGGAGGAGTTTTTCTCCCCTTTCTATTAGATAGACGTTTGCAAAAGTTTCATCAACAAGGTGAATGTTTCCAATGACTTTCATATAGATTCACCAAGATAATATTCTGTCTTTCAACTTAAAGTAATTTTGGGTAGATAAAACCAAAAGATTTAAGTAGGTTTTTTATTTACCTTAAGTTAGAGAACACATATCACGATCATCCGGGGGTGAGAGTGCATGGAGGAGCACGGGAGACTGCTTGATGTCCTTGGAAACGAGACGAGAAGGAGAATATTACTGTTACTGACCAAACGGCCATACTTCGTAAGCGAGCTCTCGAAGGAGCTGGGAGTGGGGCAAAAGGCCATCCTTGAGCACCTTAGAATCCTTGAAAACGCTGGTTTAATCGAGGGAAGGGTAGAGAAGATTCCAAGGGGCAGGCCCAGGAAGTATTATCAAATAAAGAGGGGCATTAGATTGGAGGTTCTCCTCACGCCGTATTCCTTTGGCACGGAGATGTACGAGCCCAAAATGCCCAGACAGACGAGGGAATACGAGGAGATAAGGCAGCTCATAAAGTCTCAAGCTCCAGTGGAAGAAAAGATCAAGGAGCTTTCTGACTTCCTAAGTGAGATAGAACAGAAAATAGAAGAGCACATGAGAATCAAGAGCGAGCTTGAGGAAGTCAGAATGCTTACCGAGACTTACATAAAGAACCTTATGCGCAGGATTGCTAAAGAAAGTGATGAACAGTTTGACGACCTCTTGAAAGAATTCGAAGGGATTCTCCCAAAAGAAATCATCGAGGAACTAAAAAGGATAAAGAGAGAGCTGGTTTAGAGCATTTTTCCTTCTTCCTTAAGCCTTACAAGCCTTGTTATGTAGCCAGCTATTCTGTTTCTGAGAGTCTTGCTTGTGACGTTTGTTAGCTCCTCAACCTTCTTTTTGTTGTGTTCGAAGTCCCTTGTGAACTCGTTTGGGTATCTGTTGAAGAGCTCCCTCGCAGTTCTCTTAATGAAACCTTGCTTAATGTTTCCCATCCATCATCCCTCCGATAATCTTAATTTCCACACCCAAATCAAGTGAGGCTGTTTTAAACTTTTCCCAGCCAGATTTATAAAGCTTCCCTTTAAAGGTTTTTACCACCTGAAAGCCTCGCCCCTTTAGGGCGGGGATGCAGAAATTCTGAGTTTGATCCTTTGAAATGTCGAAAGCCTTAAATACTTTTTCCTCTTAATAAGGCCTCGGGGAGGCCGTCTTAAAGGTGCCCTTTGAGAGGGCTTTCATTGTGTCCTCCCTTTAGGGAGGATGACGCTGTAAGGCGTCCTTTGAGAACCGCCCTCTTAGGTGGTAAAAGCTCATCGGCCTCTAAGGCGATAACCCCAATCCCGCTTGGGCGGGTAGGGGTAACGGGCCTAAGACCGGGCCTGTGGGTCAAACCGAAACTGGCGACGGGAGTAGGTGATGGGCCCACAAACCGATGAAGCTCCTGAAGGAGGGGATTCCTCTCGGGAGTCATAACCCCTCCTTCAGGGGCGGGGAGGAGGTCAGATGATTAAGGAAACCATCATCTGCTACGGGCATGAAAACGTGAAAGCAACCCATCGCTCAACGCTGGAAATAACAAAAGAGGACTACCTGACCCCTAGAGGGGACTGCATAATATGCATAAAAGCCAACAAAGCCCTTAAAGGGTTAAGCGATGAGCTAAAAGAAGCCCTGAAAAAGGGCAAAAAAATAAAGATAAGGATAATTGTTGATGAAATTGTTGATGAGCTTGAGGCATTTGGAGACGAGAGGTTGAGTTTTGAGAGCGATGTTTCCATGGTTATCAGGAAGAGCGACTACGTTGATGGCAGAACCCTTGCGATAAGAGCGAACAAGGCTGCAAAGGACATTAATAGAGAGCTCGTGGAAAAGCTGAAAAATCCGGGGCAGAAAGTGATTGTTGAACTAATTGTATGTGATGAGTCTCGCAGTATTGACGAAAGAGGATGATGGGATTTTAAGTGCTACCCCATGATATTTTTGGGGATTTGACACGTTTAGACGATAATTTAAGTGCTATTAGAACTATTTAAATGAACAAATTGGCCCCGTATCAAATCAATGTTGCAAAATCTGCAAAAAATTCCCGAATTATCTCAAAATAATAGCAAATTTTATTAGGTGTAGTTCAGAAGTTATTTTTGCCTTCCCGTACTGGGGGGTGAAAAGCCATGGTTTCCGGCCCGATACTCTTGCTGTTGTTGGCCATTGCCGTGGCTTTGATTATAGTGTTTACAGGGAAATACAAGGTACATGCATTTCTAGTCTTGCTGGGAGCCGCATACTTCGTTGGAGTCCTCTCTGGCATGGGGCTCTCCGAGACAGTGGATGCAATTGCCGCAGGATTTGGAGGAACTCTCAAGTCAATAGGAATTGTCATAGCCGCAGGTACCATAATAGGGCATATACTCGAAAAATCAGGTGGCGCTTTGTCCATGGCAGAAGCGGTTTTAAAGGTGGTCGGCAAAAAGAGAGTCCCTCATGCAATGAGTATAATAGGATACATTGTTTCAATCCCAGTGTTCTGCGATTCGGGATTTGTGATCTTATCACCACTTAACAAAGCCCTTACAAAGAGAGCCGGACTATCACTAGCGGTAACTGCAGTTGCACTGAGCACTGGACTATATGCGACTCACACTTTAGTACCTCCGACTCCAGGTCCGATTGCTGCTGCTGCAAACTTAAACGCTGATTTAGGTTTGGTTATAATGCTTGGGCTAATAGCCTCTATACCTGCCGCATTGGCAGGGCTCTACTATGCTTTAAAGGTTGGTAGCAAGATTTACATTGAGCCAGACATCGAGGAAAGCTATGAAGAGCTAATGCAGAAGTACGGTAAACTCCCACCAGCCAGATGGGCTTTTGCTCCTCTTGTAGTCCCAATAATATTGATAGTTCTAAAGTCTATAGCGGATTTCCCATCCCACCCATTTGGAGAGGGAATGCTTAAGAGCTTCTTCGACTTCATTGGCCATCCCATAACGGCACTTCTGCTTGGAGTCCTCCTATCGTTTAAGCTTGTAGACAAGCTTGATGAGCACGTGTACGGACCGAGTGGATGGGTAGCAGAGGGACTAAAGAACGCGGCAATTATTATCTTAATTACCGGCGCAGGAGGTTCCTTTGGGTATGTGCTTAGACAGACTGGAATTGGGGACTATATAGGCACAACCCTGTCTTCATACCACCTGGGACTTCTCCTGCCGTTCATAATCGCGGCATTGCTCAAGACAGCCCAAGGATCGTCGACGGTAGCTATTATAACAACCTCTGCATTGCTGGCACCGCTCCTCGATTCCTTGGGGCTTGCTTCCCCATACGGAAGGGCCCTCACAGTACTTGCAATAGGCGCGGGTTCAATGGTCGTTAGCCATGCAAACGACAGCTACTTCTGGGTAGTGACACAGTTCTCAAACATGGACGTGGCCCAAGGGTACAAGCTTCAGACAATAGCTACCCTTGTGGAAGGTGTCGTTGCAGCGGTTGTGATACTCATTATGGGAGCAATTCTCCTTTGATTTTCTCAACCTTTATATTTTTGTTTTGAATAATTCTCTCTGTGGTGGTAGCAATGAATCGAGATGAACTTCTCTCTCATGGAGATGTGAAGGCCAAAGAAATTGCCCTTGCACTCATGGAGGAAGCCGTAAAAAGCGCAGACCCGTATGAAGCTGTCAAAAGAGCCCTAAAAGTTGATGACGGCAAGCTCATCGTTGAAGGAAAGGAGTTCCCGATAAGGGGAAAAATCTATGTTCTGGCATTTGGAAAGGCCGCATGTTCGATGGCAAAGGCCGTTGAAGAGATTCTAGGCGACAAAATTGCCGAGGGAGTTGCGGTTACCAAATACGGCTATTCACTGCCCCTGAAGAGGATTAAAGTTATTGAAGCTGGACATCCTGTGCCGGATGAAAACTCTGTAAGAGGAGCCCAACTTGGGGTGGAGCTTGCTAAAAAGGTTGGTGAAGAAGACATACTCCTCGTTCTCATCTCCGGCGGCGGGAGTGCCCTCTTCATGCTGCCTGAAGACGGGATAAGCTTTGAGGACAAGATGAAAACCAACGAGCTCCTTCTCAAGAGCGGGGCCAAGATCTACGAGATAAACACGGTCAGAAAGCACATCTCGAAGGTTAAAGGGGGTAAGCTGGCGAAACTCGTTAGAGGGACTTTGATAAGCCTAATCCTCTCCGACGTCGTGGGCGACCCCCTAGAGGCAATAGCCTCTGGACCGACGGTTAAAGACCCGACGACGTTTCAGGACGCCTATAGAATATTAAAGCTCTACGACCTATGGGACGAGCTTCCCGAAAGCGTGAGGAGACACATAGAACTCGGCCTTGAGGGAAAAGTCGAGGAAACCCTGAAGGAAGACCTCCCCAACGTCCACAACTTCCTCATAGCGAGCAACTCGCTGGCCTGTGAGGCAGCAGAGAGAAAGGCCAGAGAGCTCGGGCTTAATGCTCATATTCTCACAACGACGCTGGAGGGGGAAGCGAGGGAAGTGGCGGTGGCTTTTGGTTCGATTATTGAGGAGATTTACCACCGGAGCAGGCCCTTTGAGAAGCCGTGTGTTTTGATAGCAGGTGGGGAGACGACTGTGACAATAGAGGGCGAAGCTGGCCTCGGCGGGCCGAACCAGGAGTTTGCTCTAAGCGTGGCAAGGAAGATAGCGAACCTCCGGGGAGTTGCGGTTTTGGCCATGGATACGGATGGCACCGACGGCCCAACAGATGCCGCAGGGGGGTTGGTGGACAGCTACACCTTGGAAGCCCTTAAAAAAGAAAACGTGGATCCTGAAGAGTACCTAAAAAGGCACAACGCCTATGAGGCACTAAAGAAAGCGAAAGCTTTGCTTGTAACAGGTCCGACGAGGACTAACGTTAACTCAATAATTATTGCAGTAGTTCTTTAGTAAGCTTGGAATTTTATTCTATTTTTTGCTCAATTTTTCTGAATTTTGTGGGGATTTGACGAGGGGACTAATAATAACTGTGGTAAAATGGCAACTTTTTCTTTTAAAAAACTATAAAAACAACAAGCTCATGAGGGTATTAATATGGAGGTCAAAACCCACACGGCTTTACACGTCTTAAAAGGCGCAGTTGTAAAGGTTTTGGGAGAAGGGGCTAAGTGGACTGCAAGCGTCTACGTTAGTGGGAGCCATGGAAGATTAACTGTTAAATTCAACAGAAAACCAAGCGAAGAAGAAATTAAAGAGATAGAGGGGCTTGCAAATGAGAAAATCAGGGAAAACGTCCCCATAAAAGTATATGAGCTCCCGAGGGAAGAAGCGGAAAGAAGGTTTGGCGAGGACATGTACGACCTCTTCCCTATCCCAGAAGAAGTTAGAACCCTTAAGGTTGTGGTTATTGAAGGCTGGAACATCAATGCATGTAACAAAGAGCATACGAAGACAACTGGGGAAATAGGGGAGATAAAAATCAGAAAAGTCCGGTTTAGGAAAAGTAAAGAGCTTTTGGAGATTGGTTTTGATGTTGTTTAGTATTTGGGGGGATTGGTATGAAAGTGGCTGTTATTGGGGCCGGAACTATTGGAAGTGCAGTTGCAAAGGCTCTTTCAGAAAAATATGAAGTGATCGCAACAAGAAGAAAAATAGAAAAAATAAAGTGGCTGGAGGAGTACGGAGTCAAAATAACCAATGATAACAGATATGCGGCAAAAGTTGCTGACATTGTTATAATTGCAGTAAAACCAAATAAAATCAAAAGGGTCTTGGATGAGATCAGGGAGGATATTAAAGGGAAGATCGTTATTTCTCTTGCCGCTGCAATCTCATTGGAAACTCTAGAAAGTCTTGCTGATGCCAAGTTTGTGAGGGCTATGCCAAACATAGCAGTTCTCGTCGGAGAGTCCTTCACGGCTTATGCTACGAGGAATCTGGATGAGAATGAAATAAGAATTATAGAAGACATTTTCAAAACCTTTGGAATGTGTGTTAGGGTCGAAGAAGAGTACATGGATGCAATAACAGGTTTAAGTGGTTCTGGGCCTGCCTATGTCTCTGTATTTCTGGAAGCCCTTATGTACGGAGGATTAAGAGTAGGACTGCCAAGAGATGTTGCAATATTGGCGAGTGCACAGACCCTTTTGGGGACAGCAAAACTTCTTTTGGAATTAGATTTACACCCCGCTCAGATCAGAGATATGGTGATAACTCCCGGAGGGACAACAATAGATGGCATTTTTGAGCTTGAAGACAGCAGGATAAGGAATGCACTTATGAAGGCTGTAGATGCTGCAACAAAGAAATCAAGAATCCTGCGTCTTGAGCTAGAGAAAAAGATGAAATAACAACATCAAGGCGAGCTGGGAATTTCCCGGATTTCATAGTACCACGTGGTGCCTTCTGCATCTTGCCTCATAAGCTTCCGTTCCACCAACCAGTATCCTCGGTGAGTCCCTGGGGGCTGGTTTTCCATTTATAAGCCTTTGTGTCCTCGTGGCTTCCCTTCCGCAGACAGTGCATATTGCGGTTAGGTAAACTATGTTGTCAGCCCTTGCCAGAAGCTCCTTTGTAACCTCAAAGGGCTCCCCCTTAAAATCAAGGTTTAAGCCGCTTGCAATAACATAAACACCTTCATCGGCGAGCCTGTTTAGTGTTTCGACAATTGACATCGGAAAGAACTGAACTTCATCCACGCCTATGACCTCGAACCCCTCTTCTTTGGTTTTCTGGTATATCATCTCAACCCCTTCCTCTGTTGTGGGCACCACAAAGGCCTCGTAGCTTAGTCCGTTATGTGCCACGACCTTATCCTCGCTGTAGCGGTTGTCTATTGAAGGCTTAAAAAGAGCAGCAGTTCTCTTTGCGAACATCTGCCTCTCGATTCTTTTTATGAGCTCACTCGTCTTTCCCGCAAACATCGGTCCGGTAATGACTTCCAAGAACCCCTCTGGATGCATGTATACCACCTTTCGCCTCTTGCTCCCCAATCTAAAAAGCTCTTTCCTTGGGATTTTTGGATGTTAAACAACTACTTATGGAGTTTTGCTTTAAAATAACATATCACTTAAAAACAGGGTAGAAAGAATTACAAGCTCAAGGCTGGCGATTTATCCCAATATTTTATTGGCAAATATAACCAAAATCCACAAATATAAGGATTCCTTTATTTTTGAACTGTGGAAATGATACCCCTTAGAATTTCGTGATCTCGATAAGTGCCTTCGAGATGTCTAACTTATGCCTTGTTATAAGACCACTCATTGTCTCTTGCCTTCAAAGGAGCTCTTTTCCGAAAGGTTTATATATACCTTCTTTCATAGAATAAAATGCAGATACAAATTTAGACAACTTTAGGAGGTGTGGGAAATGGCTGAGTTGCCAATTGCCCCAGTTGACAGATTGATTAGAAAGGCTGGTGCTCCAAGAGTTAGTGAGGAAGCAGCAAAGGTCCTCGCCGAGCACCTTGAGGAGAAGGCTCTTGAAATCGCCAAGAAGGCAGTAGAGCTTGCAAACCACGCTGGAAGAAAGACCGTTAAGGCCGAGGACATTAAGCTCGCAATCAAGGCTTGAAAGCCTTTCTCTTCTTTTGTTCTTTTTAGACACTTTGAGCAAATCTTTAAAAATCCACTTCTGACTTTATACCATGCATGAAATAGCTATCAGAATGACAAGGAGAAACCACAACGCTTTTGTGCACCTTTTGGGTGCGCTTGAGTCTCAAGGTTTTGATATCGGGGAGCTCTTAGTAACAAAGGATTTTAACGAAATCTTAAGAGCAAAGCCCAAGGTTGTTCTCTACTCCTTCTTCACCGAGGAAATCTGGGATGTTGAAGATGAAATAAAGGTTCTAAAGGAAAAGACTAGCGCGTTACTTATAGCCGGAGGCTATCATGCAACCGCAATGCCAAGGCATACGTTGAGAATGGGATTTGATATAGCTGTTGTGGGGGAAGGAGAGGAGGTTATATTTCAGCTCTTATCTGCTCTCAAAAGAAACAATTTTAGGATAACAAAAGAACTCGCGGAAATTAAGGGGCTTGCCTTCTACCTCAACGGCGAGTTCGTCTTTACTGGCTTCGCAAAGGTTGAAGACTTCACAAGGTTCCCTCCATTTGCCGAAAGTTCCCATTTTATAGCTCCAATAGAGATAAGTCGGGGCTGCCCCTTTGGCTGCTACTACTGCCAGACCCCCTATGCAAAGGGCTTCCGCATGAGGCACAGGCCAATTGACCAGATTGTGAAATACTCAAGAAAGATGAAGGACATGCGCTACATAACCCCCAATGCCTTCGCTTATGGAAGTCCGGGGGCGGTGTTAAGGTTAGACAAGCTTGAAGCCCTTTTAAAAGCTCTCCAGCCCCTTAGAAAAGAGGGAAGAAGGCTCTTCTACGGGACTTTTCCAAGCGAGGTGAGGCCGGAGTTTGTTAAGCCTGAGACTCTCGAACTTCTCTTAAAATATGCGGACAACAGAAGACTGGCAATAGGTGCCCAAAGCGGCGATGATGGGATGCTTAAGGCCATGCACCGCCTCCATACAACGGAGCACGTGAGACAGGCGGTTGAATACATGCTCGAATACGGCATAGAGCCGGTTGTTGATTTTATAGTTGGCCTCCCAAATGAAACTGAGGAAAGCCAGAGAAAGAGTATTGAGTTCATGGAATGGATAATGAGAAAGGGTGGAAAGGTCAGGGCTCATTATTTCATGCCTTTGCCCGGAACCCCGTGGGCAAGGTGCAGGCCTTCGCCCCTCAGTGAGGAGATGAAAAAGTTCCTTGGAAGGATGGCGGCTGCGGGAAAGATTGAAGGTTCCTGGGGAGTTCAAATAGAGCTCTCAAAGAGGCTACAAAGGCTTATAGAAGAGTTCTACGAGGAGAGTCCGAGCTATTTTGGAAGGGTTAAGGAAGTCTGCTGAGAAAAGGATTTAATCTTTGGTGTGTAGTAGATAACATGCTGATAGCTCTCGTGAGTGATATCCACTCAAACCTCGAAGCCTTAAAGGCTGTGTGGAGAGAGGTGAAAAAGGCAGATGTTATATTCTGTATGGGCGACTTAGTGGGTTACGGGGCAAATCCCAACGAAGTTGTTGAGTTCTTTAGGAAGGAAATGGAAAAGAGGGAAATCCTCTGCGTGAGGGGCAACCACGATAATGCTGTGGCCTTTGGCGTCACCTGGGGCTTCAATCCCTATGCTAGAGAGGCAATAAAATGGCATGAGAGAGTAATGAGCATTGAAAACATTGAGTTTCTTCGAAAGCTTCCTGTTAGACAGCTTTTCAAAACAGAGAAAGAAGATTTTTTGATAATCCACGGCTCTCCGAGGGCGCCCTTAGAGGAGTACCTTTTTCCGTGGCTTCCAGACAGCGAGTTTGTGGAAGTTTTGAAGTATTTCAGAGAGAAGAACCTTGTTGTGGGGCATACACACATGCAGATGCTCAAGGATATTCAGGGGAGAAGGATAATAAACCCTGGAGGTGTTGGGCAGCCAAGGGACGGAGACTGGAGGGCGGCCTATGCACTCATAGACACGGAAAGTGGAGAAATAATCTTTGAAAGAGCCGAATACGATGTTGACGCGGCAGCGAGAAAGATAGTGGAAGCTGGTCTTCCGAAGTTTCTGGCATACCGGCTATATGAGGGATACTGAGAAGGCCAAAACCCCCTCGCTTCAAACCTTTGGTTAAACACTCTTTATTGGTTTTTAACTTTTGGTTTTGGAAAGATATAAATGCTCCTTTTTCAATTCTAAAACAGGTGGATGCTGTGAAAGCTTATCATATTCACGTTGAGGGGATTGTTCAGGGAGTTGGCTTCAGGCCATTCGTTTACAGAATTGCCCATGAACACGATCTAAGGGGATATGTCAAAAATCTTGGCGATGCGGGAGTAGAGATAGTGGTTGAGGGAAAAGAGGAGAAAATAAAAGCCTTTCTGAGAGACCTCAAAGAAAAAGCGCCTCCACTTGCGAGAGTTGAAAGGATAAACGTGAGGGAAATCCCCTTTCAGGGGTTTGACAGGTTTTACATAGAAAAGAGCTCCAAGGGGGGAGGAGAGGGAGACTCGGTTATACCCCCTGATGTAAGCATATGTGATGATTGCCTCAGGGAGCTTTTTGACCCTACGGATAAGAGGTACATGTATCCCTTCATAGTCTGCACAAACTGCGGTCCGAGGTTTACAATAATAGAAGACCTCCCATATGACAGGATAAACACAACGATGAGAGAATTCGATATGTGCGACTACTGTGAGAGCGAGTATAGGGATCCTCTAAATAGGAGATACCACGCTGAACCCGTCTGCTGTCCCGTCTGTGGGCCGAGCTACAGGCTCTACACGAACGATGGGAAAGAAATAACCGGAGACCCCTTGAAGAAGGCCGCGGAGCTCATTGACAAAGGCTACATAGTGGCGATAAAAGGCATAGGGGGGATTCACATAGCCTGCGACGCTACCAATGAGGAAGTGGTGAAGGAGCTCAGAAAGAGAATTCTAAGACCTCAGCAGCCTTTTGCAATAATGGCCAAAGACCTAGAAACAGTAGAGAGCTTTGCAATAGTCAGCGATGTGGAAAGAGAAGAACTCACAAGCTACAGAAAGCCGATAGTGGCCCTAAGGAAGAAAGAACCATTCCCGCTACCTGAGATTTTAGCCCCCGGTTTGCCCACCATAGGCGTCATGCTTCCCTATGCCGGAACCCACTACATCCTCTTCCACTACTCAAAGAGCCCCGTTTACGTTATGACCTCTGCAAACTACCCGGGAATGCCGATGGTAATAGACAACGAGAAAGCCTTTGAGGAGCTCAAGGATTTGGCTGACTACTTCTTGCTGCACAACAGGAAAATCCTCAACAGGACAGATGACAGCGTTATCAGGTTCGTCGATGGAAAGAGAGCAGTGATAAGAAGAAGCAGAGGGTTTGTTCCATTGCCAATAGAGATACCCTTCAAGTACTCGGGCTTGGCGGTTGGGGCAGAGCTCATGAACGCTTTTGGAGTGGTAAAGGGGTCGAGGGTTTATCCAAGCCAGTACATAGGAAACACTTCAAAGGTTGAAGTTCTTGAGTTCATGAGGAGTGCCATAGCTCACTTCAAGAAAATACTGAGGGTTAAGGGGTTTGATCTTGTGGTTGCTGACCTTCACCCGCTCTACAACACCACAAAGCTTGCCATGGAGATAGCCGAGGAAGAAAACGCTGAGTTTCTTCAGGTCCAGCACCACTACGCTCACATTGCCTCTGTTATGGCCGAACACAAACTTGAGGAGATAATAGGCATAGCTGTGGACGGAGTTGGTTACGGAAGCGATGGGAACACCTGGGGCGGTGAAGTTTTATACTTAAGCTACGAAGACGTTGAGAGACTTGCCCACATAAGCTATTACCCACTCCCTGGAGGGGACTTGGCGAGCTACTACCCGCTTAGGGCTTTAACCGGAATTCTGGGTAAGCTCTATGGAACTGATGAGGTAAAGGAGATAATCGAGAAACACTGTCCAAAAGCTGTTGAAAACCTCAGATACGGAAAAGTTGAGTTTAACGTAATACTTAACCAGCTCGCAAGGGAAATAAACGTCGGCTATGCCTCCTCAACCGGCAGGGTTCTCGATGCAATAGCGGTTCTGCTCAACGTCGCTTATAAGAGAACCTACGAAGGAGAACCTGCAATGAAGCTTGAAGGAGTAGCCTTTAAAGGCAAAAACGATCTGGGCTTTACCATTCCTATAGAGGGAGAAGAGCTGAAGATTGAGGAGCTCTTTGAACAGGTTCTTGAAAGCAAGGCAAGTCCAGCTGACATAGCTTATTCAGTCCACTTAGCTTTGGGAAGGGCCTTTGGAGAAGTCGCAGTCGAGAAAGCCAAGGATTTCGGAGTTAAGAACGTCGGCATAAGCGGTGGAGTTGCATACAACGAGCTTATAGTGAAAACGATAAGAAAAATCGTGGAGGCCAATGGTCTAAGGTTTTACTCAACCTACGAAGTGCCAAGGGGAGACAATGGGACAAACGTCGGCCAGGCGCTCCTTGGAGGTCTCTATTTAGAGGGGTATCTGAGCAAGGAGGATTTAATACTTTGATTCCTCTTTTTACTGCTTCGCAACATTTTAAAGGGTTCTCTTTGATGAAAAAGCGGTGGTGAGTATGAGAATAAAGCTTGAACATGGAGCCGGTGGAGAGTTAATGGAGGAATTCATTAGAGACGTGATTCTCAAGAACCTCACTTTGAAATCAGCCGGGGGAATAGGGCTGGATTCCTTAGATGATGGTGCAACGATTCCCTTTGGGGACAAGCATCTGGTGTTTACTATAGATGGACATACAGTTAAGCCCCTCTTCTTTCCCGGAGGGGATATAGGTCGCTTAGCTGTGAGCGGAACGGTGAATGATTTAGCCGTAATGGGAGCAGAGCCTTTAGCACTTGCGAACTCTATGATAATTCAGGAAGGATTTAGCGGAGAGGACTTTGAGAGAATCCTAAAATCAATGGATGAGACAGCAAAAGAGGTTCCGGTGCCGATAGTTACTGGAGATACTAAAGTGGTGGAAGACAAGATAGGGATTTTTATCATAACTGCTGGGATCGGGATAGCGGAAAGACCGATAAGCGATGCCGGGGCAAAGGTGGGGGATATTGTTTTGGTCAGCGGAACTGTTGGAGATCACGGAATAGCCCTGATGAGCCATAGAGAGGGAATAGCCTTCGAGACGGAGCTTAAGAGTGACGTCGCTCCTATATGGGAAGTTGTGAAGTCCGTTGCCAATGCAATTGGCTGGGAAAATATCCATGCAATGAAAGACCCCACAAGAGGCGGGCTGAGCAACGCTCTAAATGAGATAGCAAAAAAGAGCAACGTTGGAATTCTGGTAAGAGAGAGCGACATCCCGGTAAAGCCGGAGGTAAGGGCTGCGAGCGATATGCTCGGCATAAGCCCATATGAAGTAGCCAACGAAGGAAAAGTGGTGATGGTTGTCGCGAGAGAATACGCTGAGGAGGCCCTCCAAGCCATGAGAAAAACCAAACTCGGCAGAGATGCCGCGATAATAGGGGAGGTTATAGAGCAGTACCGCGGAAAGGTTATCCTTGAGACAGGTATAGGTGGAAAGAGGTTCATGGAGCCACCAATAGGTGACCCCGTGCCGAGGGTCTGCTGAGCCTATTTAATTCTTTCCGTGAGGATAAAAGTACATATAGCTCGGACCCCTTTTAATGTTGAAACCTCGTCTATTATTTTTCCTAGTTCCACTCTACTTGGGACGACAACAAAAAGTACTAGGTCGTAATTGCCCAAAACTTCGTATGCTTTTTTTACTTCTTTTATTTTTAAGATTTGTCTGTCTATATTTAGCAGTTCGTTTTTATTTACGCTGAGAAAGATCAAAGCCTCTATTTCATTCCTCTTCATAGTTTGTTCCTCCAATTATCAATGTCGTACTCCCTAACTATTACCATAGTGTATGTTCTAGTTACCCCCCCTATTCCTCCTAACTTAAAAGTTAGGAACTCTCTTAGTGAGTGAATGTCTTTTGTTGCTATCTTTACCATGATGTCATACTCTCCGGTTACTTCGAATAGCTCTATTATTTCATCCAGTTCTAGAATCTTTTTCATAATCTGGTGTCTTTTAGTAGGGTCGATATTTATTCCTACAAAGGCTATAATTCCGTATCCTAACTTTTCATAATTAATCGTTATGGAGTATTTCTGTATTATTCCATTTTGTTCGAGTTTTTGTATTCTGTACTTAACTGCTGGGACTGTTATGCCTAATTCCTTGGCTATCCTCGTTAATGAAATTCTACTGTTTTTTCTTAGTAGCTTCAAAAGGGCTAAGTCAACTTCGTCAATTTTTTCTGTCAATTTCTCTCCCCCCTTCGTTTAAAAATTCTACAATTCTTTTAGCTCCTTCCAGTGCTTCATTGTACGAACATGAATACGAAATCCTTACGTACCCTTCTCCATTTTCTCCAAATCCGATACCCGGAGTTACTGCTACTCTCTTTGTTTTTAGGAGAGTTTCTGCAAACGCATATGAACTGGGACAATATCTCGAAATGTTCAGAAAGATATAAAAAGCCCCCTCTGGAGGTGCATATGAGATTTCTGGAAGCCTGTGCAGCTCTTTGATAATTGCATCCCTGTTTTTTCTGAGCTTTTGGGTTATCTTTTTGGTGATTTCTCTGTAGTTCTCTATCAACTCAACTGCAACTTTTTGAAGCATTGCGGGGGGGCTTGCAATGATATTTTCTTGTAGTTTGCCCGCAACTCCCGAAAGTCCATCGGGTAAGATTACGAATCCTAACCTTA
This sequence comes from Thermococcus sp. 101 C5, assembly GCF_009372125.1. Lineage (NCBI taxonomy): Archaea > Methanobacteriati > Methanobacteriota > Thermococci > Thermococcales > Thermococcaceae > Thermococcus > Thermococcus sp. 101 C5. The sequence continues at coordinate 852 of NZ_WHIZ01000037.1, read as the reverse complement.
GTCCGGTCAGAGCAAATGACTTCGAAAAACTGTTTATCACTATTAGGTTGTCTCTAATTTCCTCAAACTTTAACATGGTGTGGTGTTTTTTCTCGAAAACTATATTCTCATAAGTCTCGTCGGATATTACAACTAAATTATTTTCTCTGGCTATCTCTGCAATTTCCCTGAGAACATTTGTTGAATATACCACTCCTGTTGGATTGTTTGGAGTGTTTATTATTAGCGCTTTTGATTCTTTTGCCTTCGATGCAATATCTGAGGTATTTGGGAGAAAATTGTTATCAAGAGAGTAATATTGGGGATTGGCTCCAACTAAAATTGACTGAGAAGTGTAGTTAGGGTATCCCGGGTTGGGCAGTAAAATCTTGTCACCAACGTCTAATGTTAACAATAAAGATAGAAAAAGCCCTTCCATGGCCCCGATAGTGATTACAACGTTCTCCGGTTCAACTGCTATTCCGTGCCGCTTTTTATAGTACTCGGCAATTGCACTTCTCAGTTCATACAACCCACTATTTTCAGTATAGTTTAAGTATCCTTCTTTGGCAGCATTAGCCAAGAGAGAAGCTATAAACTCCTTATGTAGCTCTTTAAATTCTTTTCCAAAGTCCCCAATCTCCATGTGGATTACATCGGGAATTGTGCGAGTTAGTTTTGAAATCTCCCTTATAAGAGGGTAGGGGGTTATGTCAGCCCGGTAAGATATGTTCATCCCATAATCACCTAGGTAGTTTTATGAACATATTTGAACTTTTATGTTTTTATTTTTTTGAGGGCGTGTTTAGTTTCACCCCCTGTTATTTAAACAGTATTTGACTCTGAGGAGGATTTTCAGACCATAACACATTA
>NZ_WHIZ01000036.1:0-20092 GCF_009372125.1 Thermococcus sp. 101 C5 | reverse complement strand
TAATGTGTTATGGTCTGAAAATCCTCCTCAGAGTCAAATACTGTTTAAATAACAGGGGGTGAAACTAAACACGCCCCCCGAAGAGTGAAGTTTTCGGAGAAAATAACTCTGTACAGAAATAAAAAGAAAAGTCAGGGGAAGTTTATGGGGGCTATAAAGCCCATTAAGTTCATTCGGAAGTCTCTTGAACTGTATAATTGAAGTATCTTGCCCAGTTCTTTCCTGGGAACTCCACTCCACCTGCCCAAGCAGTCTCTTCACCTAAATACAAATACCTTACACCAACTGCATCTACATCGAATCCGTCTGCATTGTTGCTGTGGAGTGATTTATCAGTGCTGTCTACCAGCTTGATTTTCTCAACGTACATTATATAGTCTGGGATCTCGATATAGCTGTATTCGTTTTTGTTACTTGCAGTTCCTGCATATACCCAATCACTGCCTCCTAAAGGCCAAACGTAAACATCTGCTTTTTCTTCTGGATAGTTTGGTCTTCCATAAGTAATTTCCCTTATCGCAATATCTGCCCCAGGGCCATTGTAAACTGGATATCCAAATCCAAGCTCAATCCAGCCGTCTCCCCGTGACTCGTTTACAAATCCCAGTGAATAGAAACTATCATCTGGATCTCCAAGGGTTGTACTTGGGTCCATTCTTGCAGGATCAGTTATAGGATTTCCATCCTTAAGCGTGCCTTGCTTGTAGTCAATAACCTCTGTTGCCCATTGCCATGAAGATCCGTCACCTATTAGGTTCATGACCACAGCATGGGCTGCAATGTATAGTATTTCTCCTCCATCCAATGGCAGAGTGTAAGTATACTCAGTTGTCCCAAACGTGTGGGACTCATTCTTGTAAGTGAAGTGCCCAGGTATTGGATTGCCGTTTCTGGTTTGTGGAATATCACTCAAATTAGTCGCTACTTCCAAGTGTGTCTCAACCAGATACCATCCTGATTCGGTTATGGTGTATTTCACATAAAGATTTTCTCCGTCGTTCCACACAACTACTTCGCCCACAACCGTATGTTGACCTGCATATAGTGGAAAGTCCTCAGGGGTGGCGGCTTCTACTGAAACCCTGGGACTAATCGCCAATAGCATCAACAAACTCAAAAAAACAGAAAATAAGACTTTCTCTTTCATAATTAATTACCTCCAAATATCCTAATATGTTATTGCATGTTGAAGTATATAAAGGCACAGGTTTTTAATTTTCAACGTTTTCTTGTAAAAATTGTGCTATATGCAAAGACATTACAAAATAATGAAAAATGCTGCTATGGTCAAATCAAGTAGTAAAGAAATACCCAGAAAATATTCAAGACCTTCCTCAAAAGTTGAGCAATTTACATTTCATTAAAGCATCTTTCACGATTTTGAACGTTAAAAACTTTAAATGCCCTTTAAAAGCTCTGCCAACAGTTCCACCAGCTTATCCGCGCTTTCTCTCAGCTCGTCGCTCATCTCCACAAAAAGTCCGGTCTGTTTTGGTTGGGCACCAATCAGAATGAACTTCGCATTTGTCTGCTCCTTTAGGTAGCTAACCAGAAGCTTCAGGGGCATCTTGTGGGTTGAGAAAGCCTCCCCAAGTGTTCCCTCCGGGTCTGCTAAAACTATCTCGCCCGGCTTTCCTTCAAAATGCACCGCGTCTATAAAAACCACATGAGAGGGATTTTCCCTTATTATCTTCCCAACATAGCTCTCGGGCATTTCGCCGCAGTTCAGAAACACTACCTTGGGGTTTGAGACCTTTTCCTTCAGCTTCTCCACGACGTAAACTCCAAAGGCATCGTCTCCCCTGATGTCGTTCCCGATGCCACACACAACAACCTTCGTTGCCCCTTCAAGAAACTCCTCCATAGCTATCACCAAAAATTGAGATTAAAGGGAATCTGCAACTTCTTCGATCTTCCTGGCAAATTCTGTCTTCAACAGCTCTTCCACGTTGCCTATCTTTTCATCGAGGTCTCTGTAGAGCGGGACGCCGGCAAGGTAGGGCACACCGAACTCTTTGGCGAGGTTTTCGATCTCCTTTTCTTCATCGAGCTTCATGTTCTCCACTATGCCGATTACCTTCAGGTTCTGTTCCTTCAGAAGCTCAAGAAGCTTCATAACAACGTTGACAGCAAGCTTCGAAGGAGTTGCAACAACTAGGAACTCACCCCTCTTGAGGAACCTGAGCACATCCAGGAACTGGTCTCCCATTCCCGGAGGCATGTCAATTATGAGGAAATCAAGCTCATCCCATCTTGTTATGGCCAAGAGCTCTATCAGGGCATCGCTTATCTCCATTCCTCTCAGCGGGGTCGGCTTATCCTCAGAGTAATACACTATGCTCATGAACTTGATTCCGTGCACTTCTGGAGGAACAACACCCTTGTCTTCCTCCGGAAACTCCTTGGGCTCAAAGCCGAGAATTACGTGGTCACTTGCCCCGTGGAAGTCAAGGTCAAGAAGGCCAACTTTATACCCTTTCTTTGCAAGGACTAATGCTAGAGTTGTGGAAACCATTGATTTTCCCACGCCTCCCTTGCCGCTCACTACGGGAATGATTCTCTTTACGTTCTCAAGCCTTGCCTCAACGGCTTTTATCCTTGGGTCGATCACTCCTCATCACCCTCTACCTTTATTGCCGCGAGGTAAACTCCCCTGCCTTTTGTGACCTCGAAGTCCCTGCTACCGCATTTCGGGCAGGCGAGGAAAGCATGGACTACTTCAGGAATGAAATGAATGTCTTCCCTTATTCTCTCGTCAAAGCCGTCCTTGACTTCTTTAAGCTTCCATTCGTTTCCGCAGTTTCTGCACCTGAATTCTGCCTCCTCAATAACGAACTCAACCTCTGCGTCCTCTGCAATGGTTCCCTTCTTTATTTCGTTGATGGCAAACTCGAGTACTTCCGGATTGACATCCTGCAGTTCTCCAAGGATGATCCTCATGCCCAGTACTTTTTCTTTTCCGTGCTGCCTCGCGAATTCAATTGCAGTTCTAACTATCCCATCAGCGAGTGCCCATTCGTGCATATCCTATCCCCTCTAAAAAGTCTAAAACAGGTACTGTTTATAAAGGGTTGCGTTTTAAACAAAAGGTGTTAAAAAGAGAAGGATTAGTGCTACGTGACGGTTTTATGTTTAACTTTTCCAGCGTCCGGGTCTAACACTTAAATGCTTTGGTGTGTTCTAGTTAAGAGGAGATAAACTTACGTGGTGGTAAAAATGGTGTCTATACTCGACCTGCCAACACCCGCCGTTCTTGTGGATTTAGAAAAGCTGGAGAAAAATATTAAAAACGTTGCAGATCAGGCCCGCAAAAACAACAAGAAACTTTGGCCAATGATAAAAACCCACAAGTCCACGTACATTGCAAGGCTTCAAAAAGATCATGGATCCGACGGGTTCTTGTGTGGGACAATAGATGAGGCGGAGGTTCTTGCAGAGAGCGGGCTGGCTAAGGCTTTAATGCTCGCATATCCCGTAGCTGATGAAGTAAACCTTAAACGCGTTGTGAGGATTGCTGAGAGTGGCACTCGCGTTATACTTAGGATTGACAATAAGGAAAATGCAAAGTTTTTAGATGAACAACTCAAAAAATACGGTATCAGCTTGGACTACGTTGTCAAGGTTGATGTTGGATTGCATAGATTCGGAGTAAGCCCGGAGAAAGTTGTAGACTTCGTGAAGTCTCTGGAGAGATATAAGAACTTAAACTTCGCAGGAGTAGCAACACACCCCGGACACGTTTATGGCTCCAGCAACCCCAAGGAAGTGGAAAACATTGCGAAGGATGTTGCAAGAAAAATCGAAGGTGTGGTTAACTCTTTAAGGAGTGCTGGATTCGAGCCTGAAATTGTTGGTACCGGTTCCACTCCAACGTTGAGGTTTGACGTGGAAGAACCTATATACACGCACTTATTCCCCGGCAACTATATTTACTACGATAGGTTACAGGCAATGGTGTTTGGTTCTGCAACATTAGAAGACTGTGCCCTAACGGTCTTGGCCACAGTACTTTCAATACCACAGCACTCTGGAGGAAAGATTGCAATAATAAATGCCGGTAGCAAGTACCTTGGGTTGGACAAAGGCGCTCATGGAATTGAAGTCGTTAAGGGATTTGGCCACATAGTTGAGCATCCTAACGCCGTAATCTTCGGCTTATCTGAGGAAGTCGGTGAAGTAGACATAAGTAATGAACCCGATGTGAAGGTCGGGAGCAGGATAAACATCATACCAAACCACTCATGTATAACAAACAACGCTACCAGTTACCTTGTTGGACACAAAAACGGAAAAGTTAAGAGGATTATCAAGGTTGATATGAGGAATGGGGCGAGAATCGTGGAAGTAATTGCAAATGTAATGGCCGATTGAGCTAAGGGGGAGAAATCTTGGAGGTTAGCACTATTCAAGCGGCAGCCAGTTGATTATAAGCTATATTTATCCTCATATTTTATTATTGAAGTTGCATCCATTCGTCTCATTGATTCTTAGTGCTTTGGTATGAGAGTTTTGGGGAGTTGGCAGCGTACATAGCTCTTCCCCTCATCATTGGAACAACGGTTCTAGAACGCTCAGGAACTAACTGCAATAGCAGCTTCAATGAAATAAAAAGAGGACATTGCCACTGAATTTTCAAAAATCTTATGGTGCTGAATGAAATATCACCAGAACTTTCCATGTTCTTCTCTTGGAACTGGGCAGAGAACTATTCTTCTCGCCCACAAACAGTCCCCGCAGCTTGGCATGTTTCCCCAGCAGTCCATTTTTGAGCCCTTGGCATAGTCACACGCATCGACAACGGGACAATCCGTGCAGGAAGGATAGAGAGAGTTTCTAACACTAAACCTAAACCACGTGTATTCCCTGCTTGTCCATATCTCTTTCAGGGATTTTTCTTTTACATTGCCAAAGGAGTAAGGTTCCACTCTTTTCTGCCTTCCAAAAATGTACTCTGGATATGTGTGAAGGAAGCGATAACACGGCACAACTTCTCCGTCCCACCTAACCACGGCGACATTGTTTTCGACAAAGTCACAGTGTCTTTCAGTCCTGAGCTTAAATTCCGCAATTTTAACTGGAAATCCGCGGTATGTTTGTAGATAAAGCTTGGAAAGCGCCTTGTCTATGTCAACGCTTCCGTCATAAATTACCATCTCCGCATGCTCCGCTGTAATTGGCATTAAGTTTGAGAAAAGCAGGGCATCTACGTTAAACCTGGAGAGATACCTCACCAGCTCGGCCATCTGGATGTAGTTCTCTTTTGTCAAAACCACTTCAACTCCAACGTGCGGAATTTCTGTGTTTTCCCGTTTCTTCATCTCCGCGAACTTTTTGAGCCGTTCAACTGTAACGCTGGGCATTATATGCCCCAATCTTGTTGGTTGCGTGGGGATTGCGTCAAGTGAAATGTAAATCAAATCGACCCTGAGCTTCACGAGCTCCTTAATCAGCTCATCCGTAAGAAGAAAGCCGTTTGTTGAAATACCCACCGCATATCCTCTCTTTTTTACCTCCCTCACCATATCCATAAAACGGGGATGCACAAGAGGCTCGCCAATACCCCAAAATAGATCATCTTTAAGTCAGGAAACTCCTTTGCATCATCCAGAATTTTTAAGAATAGGTCATAATCCATATCCCCCTCTTCATCTTCCCAATACTGCTTAAAACACATCTCACATCTTAGATTACAGCGGTTTGTTATTTCAATGTAGAGGTACTTCATATCCGGGGCTTTGGGGAGGAGAATTTTTGCATTGTCCCAATGAAATTCGTGCATTTAACCGCCTCCCACTGGTGGGAATATGCTCACCACATCCCCGTCCTTGAGTTTGGTATCAAGCTTCTCAAGATGTTCAATGTTCTTTCCATTAACCAAGATAATAACCCCCTTTTCGAGCTCTTTTTTCATTTCGGGATATTCGCTGTAGAGCTTTTCCAAAAGCTCTCCTACAGTATCGGCTTGAACTTCGAGCTCGTTCTTTCCAACAATGTTCCTGAGTGTAGCAAAAACCTTTACCTTGACCATTTTCCTCACCCAAAATAAATGGAGAAGAGAAAAATTAATAATACTTATCCAGACCAAGCTCCTTGAGCTTCTCCTCGGTTGGGTATCCCTTCTCGTCCCAGCCTCTGGCCTTGTAGTATTTTGGAAGGAGCTCGTGGAGTCTCACTACGTGTCCTTTGTTCGGTCCTTCTGGCATCGGCTCTTCTAAGAACCTCTTGGGTAGGGTATCGTCTTTTTCTGGGATTAAGCCGGCTTTAAGGTTGAAGATTCTCTCGATGTTCCATACTCTCTCTCCTGCCTTGAGCCACTCATCAGCCGTGAAGTCAAAGCCGGTGGCAGCATTGAGCAGGTCTGCATAGTCTTCCGCACCTAGGGCGAAGCTCGTGAAGAGACACAGCCCAGCAGAGTCGATCACTGCAGTGAGGTCTTGGAATATCTTAACCCACTTGGCTTTCTCTTCACTTACGTCGTGTGGATCGAGCTTCACGGGCACACCAAGGATTTCTGGGCTGATCATATAACCCCTAACGTGACATCCACCTCTGTTGGAGGTTGCATAGTTAATTCCATGTCCTTCTGCACCTCTCGGGTCGTAAGCTGGAAGCTCCTGCTTCTTAACGCTCATTGAGTACTCTGGATGCCCATAACTTTCAGCCAAGCGGTAGCTTCCTTCAGCCAGTTTGTCACCAAAGCCTTCCCTCTTTGCAATTTTCTCAATGTAGTAATGAAGGGTCTCAGTGTTGCCAAACCTCAGTGGAGGTGCATCTCCAAGCTCTTCCTGCTTTATAATGCCCTTCTCATAAAGCTCCATTGCCGCCGCAATTGTTGTTCCCGTTGAAATAGTGTCAAGGCCCAGCTCATCACAGAGGTGGTTCGCTATAACTATGCTTGCCAGGTCGTTTATGCCACAGTCGGCTCCAAAAGCCCATATGCTCTCGTATTCAGGGCCTTCCGTAACCCCTACCGCAGGGTGATATGTGACTCTTCCACACCCAATTGGACATGCAAAGCAGGCCTGGTTTCTTACTAGGTATTTAGCGGCTAAGGCTTCACCGCTTTGCTCATATGCATATGGGAACACTCCCGTCTGGAAGTTGTTTGTTGGATAAAGACCGTTTTCGTTTATTATGTTCACCAAGACGGCCGTACCATAGTTTGGAAGCCCTCCACCGGTAATTGGGTTCTCCTTTATCTTCTTTATTTTCTCCTTAACGACGCTCATGAACTTTTCTTTGTCCGCTACTTCTACTTTCTTTGTTCCTCTAACGACAACAGCCTTCAAGTTCTTGCTTCCCATCACAGCACCAACGCCACTCCTACCAGCAGCCCTGTGTTTATCGTTCATTATGCTGGCAAACCTTACCAGTTTCTCTCCAGCTGGGCCTATACATGCAACCTTCCCTATCAACTACAAGCCCCTTACCTTTCAGAGCTTCCCTGATAAAAGTCTCTTCATAAACGTGGTCGCTCATCACTACAACAAACCTTTCCGAGACGTATGGACGGGCGAGATATAAGCTGTATCCATTCCCCTTTTTGGGAGAATCATTAATCACGAGCTGATATCTAAAGTTATTTTTCCTTAAAAATTCCTCAAACTTTTCTTTGTATAACGGGTTGGTAACAACCACGAATTCATCAATTCCTTCCCCTTTGAGAATTTTCATTGTTCTGTAAAGTATCTCCCTTCCAGCAACTTTTATTAACCCTTTAGGAGTTTTCTCGCTGAGTTTTCCCATTCTGGTTCCAAGACCTGCCGCCAGAATTACCGCCTTCATTTTACATCACTCAATGTCTTTTCATAGTTTTCTAAAAAGTTTTGGCATTTTCAAGCATGTTTTTTGCGTTAAGATGCATGTCGAAAGAGTTAAAAATGTGGTGAACTTAGATACACATAGGTGAACAAAAATGGTTGAGGAAATATTCCAAAACGAGACCATAAAACAGATTCTAGCCCACTATAAGAAGATATGGGCAATTGGACACGCTCAGAGCGTCCTTGGATGGGACATGGAAGTAAACATGCCCAAGATGGGAATAGCCGAAAGAAGCACCGCCCAGGGAGAGCTCTCTGTTTTATCGCACAGCTTCATGCTGGAGCCAAAGTTCGTTGAGCTGGTAGAAAAAGCAGCTGGGGAAGAGCTAAACGATTACGAAAGGGGAGTTGTTAGAGTACTGCAGAGGGAAATAAAAATAGCAAAGGCATTTCCACCGGAGTTCGTTAGGGAGTTAAGCGAGGTCAGAAGCAAAGCGACCATGGCATGGGCTGAAGCGAAGGAAAAGGATGACTTCAAGAAGTTTGAGCCGTGGCTTGATAAAATAACAGAGCTTGCGAAGAAAGCGGCAGATTACCTCGGCTATGAGGAGTATCCCTACGATGCCCTCCTTGACCTCTACGAGGAAGGGCTGAGGACGAGAGACCTTGACCCGATATTTGAAAAGCTCGAAAAAGATCTTAAGCCGATTCTTGACAAAATACTCGAAGAAGGCAGGGTTCCTAAGGAGCATCCTCTGGAGAAAGAGGAGTACGATGTTGAGACCATGAAGAAAATCAACTTGAAAGTTCTCGAACTTTTGGAATACCCCCTTGGAACAAGAGGGCGCTTGGATGTATCACCTCACCCGTTCACGACAAGTTTTGGAATCCACGATGTGAGAATAACAACCAGATACGAGGGCTTTGACTTCAGGAGAACTCTCCTAGCTGTAGTCCACGAATTCGGTCATGCCCTTTATGAGCTGCAAATAGATGAGAGGTTCATGTTCTCACCCATAGCAGGAGGCGTCTCTCTCGGCATCCACGAAAGCCAGAGCAGGTTCTGGGAAAACATAATCGGAAGGAGCAGAGAATTTGCAGGATTGATTTATCCAATTCTCAGGGAAAACCTCCCGTTCATGTCAAAATACACTGAAGAGGACCTCTATAACTATTTCAATATGGTCAGGCCAGATTTCATAAGAGTCGAGGCTGACGAAGTAACATACAACTTCCACATTCTCTTGAGGTACAAACTTGAGAAGCTCATGGTAAACGAAGATGTCAAGGCCAAGGATTTACCCGAGCTCTGGAACGATGAGATGGAAAGGCTTCTCGGCATAAGACCAAAGAACTACAAGGAAGGAATTCTCCAGGATATCCACTGGGCCCACGGAACCGTTGGCTACTTCCCGACCTACAGCCTAGGAACGCTCTTAGCAACGCAGATTAGGAGCTACATCCTCAAGGACATCCCGGACTTCTACGAAAAGGTCGCAAACGGAGAATTTGCACCGATAAGGGAGTGGCTGAGAGAAAAAGTACACAAATACGGAAGCATGTATCCACCAAAGGAGCTTCTCGAAAGGAGCTTCGGAGAAGGCGTGAACCCAGAGTACTTCATAAGATATATAAAGGAAAAATATCTAGACTGAAGTCTCTTCCTTTTTTTCTATCTCCTCTATTGGCTCAACTTCAATCGCCACAACACCATATTTCTTTTCTTCCTCTTCGCTGTAGAACCTCCTGTAAACTTCAACTCCTTCCTCTATGCTCTTCACGTTTGGGAGAACCCTCTCGAGCCCTTCTTTCTCGAGCATCTCCCTGAATGAAGGGTAAACCCTTAAGGCTTTTACTCTTACTTTCAAGCGTCCTTCAAAAATTATTACATCTCCCGGCTTTATCTGCCTTCGTTTTTCATCGTACAGCCTTCCCTCAATCTTCTTTTTCCCCTCTTTTATCAGCCTCAGATACTCCTCCTGAAGCCCCATTTCCCACTCCATTTTACATCACCAGGTATCTTAATAACATCGGAGTAACTTTCAATGCCTTAGCAAGCAAACGCGGGTGCTTTACAAGGGCTGTTATTGTTTTCTTGTGGTCGTCGAAATCAGCGTAGTTTTCAATTACCTCTATCGCTTCTCTGGTTGAAAGAACCTCGAAGAGCTTCTCTATTTTTTCTTGGTCAAGGTCTTTGAAAAGCTTTCTAACCCTGAGTCCAAAGGCGATCTGTTTCTTTATGTCTCCACAGAGCTTTTCATACATAGCTAAATTATTCCTTCTTATGGCGTATCTAAGCGCATGAGCACAGAGCATCCCGTATACAATACCTCCCGCCGTTAGAGGCTTTATTTGCAAAGCGGCATCCCCAACAAGCGCGACATTTTCTTTTACCCAGGGCCTTCTGAATCCAAAGCCAACGTTTCCAGCTTTTATCTCAACTATCTGTGTTTCTTTGAGAAGCTTTAGCTTTAAAAACCTCATAAGGCTATCATAGTCTCCAAAAGTGCCCACTCTTGCTAAGGACTCATTTACCGGAGCAACCCACATGAAAAACTCTTCGTTGATGTCCTTGTTCACCCACACTTCAACAAAGTCTTTCCGTTTAAAGTCTCCAACTACCTCGACCTCGTAGCCGCTCAAAAATTCCGCCTCTGCTCTTGCCCCGATTTCTTGAGCGACTTTGCTTGAGACACCATCTGCCCCAACGTAAAAATCCGCCTCTATTTCGAACCTTTCATTAAACCTCTGTACAAGGGCTTTTCCATTTTTAAACCCCAAGAACCTGGTACCCATATAGTACTCAGCACCGTTTCTAACTGCCTTCTCTGCGAGGGTCTTTTCGAGAATCTTTCTGTCGACCATATATGCCTGCGGGCTTTTTCTCTCTATTTCAAAGCTCTGAATTCTGGAATAAAACACGGCTCCCCTAAACTCGTTGAGAATAGCCTCCCTTGGAAGGTTTAGCTTTTCATAATTTTCTGCTCCAATTATGCCCGTGCAGGCTTTACCGCCAAAAGAGGTTTTTGCTTCGATTAATGCGACCTTAAACTCTCCCGCAAGAAGATTTGCGAGGTAATTTCCAACCGGCCCCCCTCCTATTATCGCAACATCATACTTCATGAGCTTCACCTAAGGAGTGTAAAGTTTAAATCTTAATTAAACTTTAGCTCTTTGGGTGATTTAAATGAAGGTTTTGGTTACGGGTTTTGAACCTTTTGGGGGAGAGACAATAAACCCCTCATGGGAAGCCGTTAAGGAACTTCCTGATAAGATTGAAAACGCAGAGATAATAAAGCACCAGCTTCCGGTGACTTTTAAGGGAGTCAAAGAAAAACTGCCCAAGATTATAGACGAGATTGAGCCAAATGTCGTAATTCTCACTGGCCAAGCTGGTGGGAGAGTTAACATAACTGTTGAGCGGGTTGCGATAAACGTCATGGATGCAAGGATGGAAGACAACGAAGGATACAAACCAGAAGATGAGCCCATCTTTGAAAATGCTCCAGCGGCTTATTTTGCCACTATACCGGTAAAAAGAATTGTAAATGCCTTGAGGGAGAATAAAATTCCCGCTATGGTGTCCAACTCGGCTGGAACCTACGTGTGCAACACCGCCATGTACACTGCTTTGCATCACATAGCGATAAAGGGATTGGACACAAAAGCAGGCTTTATACACGTCCCATACATTCCCGAGCAGGTTTTAGAAAAGCCACAGCCTTCGATGAGCATTGAGATGATAAGAAAAGCAATAGAAATAGCAATAAAAGAAAGCATAAAGAGCTAGTACGTTCTTGCAAACCTTGCTATGTACTTTGCTTCTTTTCCACAGTGAGCGCACTTCTTCCCTTCAATTTTTGCAGTCTCCTCTGGATACGGTATTCCTAGCATGCTTGCGTCAAGGATTTCTTCCATTTCAACGCCGCAGCTCTCTTCACCACACCATGGGAGCTCCACTACCCCTCTTCTGTCTTCAAAGAGCTGCTTCGCTTCTTCTATTGTGTCCACCCTCTTTATGTGGCTCTCCATGAACTCCCTTGCCCTTGCGTAGAGGTTTTCCATTATTGCATCGAGGGTCTTTCTGACTTCCTCAATGATTTTCTCCCTCTCGACGCTGAATTTCTCATAGGTGTCCCTTCTTGCCAGCACTGCTTTCTTTCCTTCAACGTCTCTCGGCCCTACTTCAATCCTCAATGGAACACCCCTAATTTCCCAGTCGTAGAACTTTCTTCCCGGTCTTATCTCCTCTCTATCATCTATGTGGACTCTAATGCCAGCCATCTTGAGCTCTTCGGCAATTTCCTTGGCATAGGCATTAACATCGTATGGAGAATCCTTCATTGGGATTGGGACTATTACCACCTGTATTGGCGCTATTGCCGGTGGCAATACAAGACCGTTGTCGTCTCCATGAATCGCCATGACAGCGGCAAGCAGTCTTTCGCTCATTCCAAACGTGGTCTGGTGAACATAGTCGTGAGTTCCGTCTTCTTTTTCATAGGTTATCTCGTATGCCTTTGCAAAGTTCTGCCTGTAGTTGTGCATTGTTCCAATCTGCAGAGTCCTTCCATCGGGCATTATTACCTCCGCACCGAGGGAGTAAAATGCTCCCGGGAACTTGTCCCAGTCAGGTCTTTTTGAGATGATATATGGCAAGGCCAGTTTTTTGGCGAGGTTATCGAAAATTTCAAGGTCTTCTTTTATCTGCCTCTCGGCATCTTCGAAACTGTCATGGGCAGTGTGAGCTTCGAAAAATCTGCTTATTTCCCTAACTCTGATCAAAGGTCTTGTGTGCTTTGTCTCATACCTGTAAACATTGACTATTTGGTATACCTTAAAGGGCAGGTCTGCATGAGACCTAATCCAGAGGTTAAACATTGGATACATTGCAGTCTCACTTGTTGGTCTCAAGATGAGCTTTACGTCCAAAGGCCTCTCACCAGCGTGTGTTACCCACAAAACTTCCCCATGGAATCCCGCTATGTGTTCAGCTTCTTTTTCAAACTCTGTCTCAGGGATTAATGCCGGAAAGAGTACTTCCTCATGCCCGGTTCTTCTCATTTCCTCATGGATGAAACTCTCAATGTTTCTCATAATTTTCAATCCATAGGGGAGCCAAACGTTCATTCCCTTTACTGGATACCTCTTATCCTGTATTCCAGCGAGCTCTATCATCTCATTGTACCATTCGCTAAACTCACTTGACCACTTTTCTCTCTTTACTTTCGGCTTTTTACTGTCAGCGCTCATAAATTCACCACCCATCCCTTAAAAAATTTCCAATGCTTTTTAACCTTTCGCAGAATTTCTCAAAAAGTTTTATTAACATGTTTCGATAAAAGTTTTAAAGGTGAAAGCCATGAGACCTAAAGTTTTGGTTCTTTTTAACATGAAGAGCGAGCCGTTGGAGCTCTTGAAACAGTACTGTGACGTTGACATCCTGGTCTATCCAGAGAGGGAGAAAGTGCTGGAAATAATAGGCGAATATGATGGGTTGATAGTTTCGCCCCTGAATAAAGTGGACAAAGAGATAATTGAGAAAGGAGAAAAGCTCAAAGTCATAAGCACCCAGTCTGCTGGTTACGACCATATAGACGTTGAAGCCGCAACCAAAAGGGGAATATATGTAACAAAGGTTAGCGGGGTCTTAAGTGAAGCTGTTGCGGAGTTTACCGTTGGCTTGACCATAGCCCTTCTGAGAAAAATAGCCTATTCAGACAAGTTCATAAGGAGAGGCCTCTGGGACTCTCAAAAAACGGTCTGGGGATGGTACAATAACATAGAGACAGTTTACGGCAAAAAAGTTGGGATCCTCGGAATGGGCTCAATAGGCAAAGCTATAGCAAGAAGAATTAAGGCTCTCGGAACGGAAATTTACTACTGGAGCAGAAGCAGAAAAGAGGACATAGAAAAGGAAGTAAATGCAAAATGGCTTCCGCTTGAGGATGTTTTGAAGCAGAGCGACATAGTCATCCTTGCCCTGCCCTCAACTCCTGAGACGTATCACATAATAAACGAAGAGAGGCTTAAGTTACTGGAAGGAAAATATCTTGTGAATATCGGAAGGGGAAGCCTGGTTGATGAAAAAGCCCTGATCAAAGCCCTAAAAGAAGGAAAGCTCAAAGGCTATGCGACAGATGTGTATGAAAAAGAGCCACTTCAGGAGAGCGAACTCTTTGAAATGGAGTGGGAGACCGTGCTTACTCCCCACCATGCAGGACTAGCAAGAGAAGCCATGATAGACATGGGTTTCCAGGCTGTGAACAATCTGCTTTCAATCTTTAAGGGCGAAGTTCCAGAGAACCTCGTAAACAGAGAAGTTCTTAAAGTGAGACCAATAGAAGAGGTTAAGCTCCTTTGACCTTTCTTTTAACTTTTAAGTTATAAGTTCTCACTTCGTTAGAAAATGCAAAAAATAAGCCAGAAAAGAAGTTAAAGGGCTACTCACCCTTCAAAATCTTGACGACTTTCTCAGCAACTTCTATGCCAGCTCTCTCCTGAGCCTCAACTGTGGATGCCCCTATGTGGGGAGTTAAGACCACATTGTCAAGCTTCGTGAGGGGATGATCTTTGGGAAGTGGCTCCTCCTCAAAGACGTCCAAGCCAGCTCCAGCAATCCATCCTTCCTGGAGTGCTTTGACTAAGGCGTTAGTGTCAACAACAGCCCCTCTAGCTGTGTTTATGAGAATTGCAGTGGGCTTCATGAGCTTTAGTCTTTCCTCGTTGATGAGGTGGTAGGTGCTCTCCAGGAGGGGCACGTGGATTGTAACGATATCGCTGTTCCTTAAGAGTTCCTCAAGCTCCACAAACTTTCCACCAACTTCCTTTGCTCTCTCCTCTTCTTTGGCCGTGTCGTAGAGAAGGATTTTCATGCCAATGGCACTTGCTATCTTTGCCACGGTGTATCCTATCCTTCCAAACCCTATAACGCCAAGGGTCTTTCCTTCAAGCTCAAAGCCCATGCACTGCTTCTTGGCCCAAACTCCCTCTCTCATCTTCCTGTCAGCAAAGGCCACTTTTCTTGCTACAGCAAACATCAGGGCAATAGCTAACTCCGCAACGCTTCTGCTTGATGCAGCGGGAGCATTAACGACTTCAATACCTTTACTCTTTGCGTATTCGACATCCACATTGTCCAAACCAACACCAGCCCTTGCTATGACTTTGAGGTTTGGTGCCGCGTCTATAATTTCCTTTGTTACCTTTGGCTTGCTCCTAACTATTATAGCACTGACATCCTTAACGAGTTCCTTGAGCTTATCTTGGTCTGGGTATTCCTCATAAATTACTTCCAACCCTGCGTTTTTCAAAATCTCGAACGCTTTTTCATGCAAAGGCGAGGCAACCAATACTTTCATTTCAACCCCTCCTTTTTAGTGCCATAAGCAAGACCTGATCGGAGGCATCCTCTGCCCTATCAGCTATGTCTCCGATCTTTGTTATAACCTTATCCCATACGATTTTTGCAAATGTTGTTATCTTTTCACTTTCAAAAACTTTTCTCAAAAGAGCATACTCAATTTTATCTGCCTCTTCCTCAGCAATTTCAGTCTTTTTTGCATATTCAATTGCTTCATCGACATTTGTGTTGAGTGCTTTAACGGCCTCTTCGAGAAGCTGGTAAGTCTTTAAAGAATAATCAAGAAGTTCCAATATTTCTTCCTTCAAGTCTACTGGAACTTTGGGTTTTGCCAAGATTAAAGCATGGGCAGCACTTTCTGCCACATCTGCGACACTATCAACGAGCTCAGATAACCGAGCATAGTCGCCCCTGTTGACCGGTAGAAACGCTCCTTGATAAAGCATTGCCTCTATTTCTCTCCTAAGACCATCTGCCTCACGTTCTAGCCTTTCTACTTCCCCCATTAAAAATTCTGCTCTCTCAACGTCTCCGTTAAGGTACGCCTCCATGAGTTCTCTGAACTTTAATATAGTGGAATTTACCATTTCAAGGTGCTTGTCAATCGCCGCAAAAACATTATTTTCCTTCCCTCCAAATATGGGCATCTTCCATTCCCCACTATACTGTAAGTGATACTCTTTATTTAGTTTGTGACTCCTTTGCCTTTACCAGACTCCATAGTGCAAAGTTTAATGGAGTTTTTAGCCCCATTTTCTCACCGTATTCAATGATTTTGCCATTTATGAAGTCTATTTCTGTCGTTTTACCTCTTCTTACGTCCTGAAGCATAGAGTTGTAGTTTTCCCTCGTCCTTTTAAGGGTCTCAAGAAGGAGTTCCATTGGATGCGTATCAAACTCGATGCCCAGTTGAGTCGCAACCTGACACCCCTCCTTCACAACCTCCATTGCGAGGGTTAAGAGATAATCATTCCCAAGAATAATTCCGTTTTTGACTTCCATAATAGTGCCGATCGGGTTTATCGCAGAGTTAACTATAGCTTTTGCCCACTTCCAGCCAATTATGTTATCGCTAATCTCTGCCTCCAGTCCGGCTTTTTTAAGTAGAGCGACAACATTTTCGGCAAATTCCCCTCTTCCCTTGGGGTAGTTTCCAATTATTGTTACTCCCTTTCCAGTCCACCTAACAACTTCCCATTTCTCGAGGGCTGCACCGTTAGTGGTTATTCCACCTAGAACATTCTTGGTGTATTTTAGCGCTTCCTCCTCGTTTCCGAGCCCGTTTTGGATACTCAATATCCAAGTATTTTTCCCTATGCTTTCTCTGGCGCATTTTAAAGCATGGGCTGTAGAGTAGGACTTTGTCGCCAGGATTATCAAATCCGGAGGCTCTGGAGGGACTTCGGTAACTGCTCTCGGATACACAGTGAACTCTTCAGCCCCTACTACCCTAAGCCCTCTATTATTTATCGCATCTACATGTTCTTTCCGACCTATCAGCGTCACATCTTCCCCAATTCTCGTTAAAAGTGCACCAAAAAGGGAACCTATGGAGCCTGCACCGAGAATATAGATTTTCATCCTCTTACCACCTTTTCACACTCTTCACCGTAACCATTTTAACGCGTTACCTTAAATATCTTGCAGTCATGGAGCTGGCGGTAATACTCGTTGAGGTCGAGTATCCCATAAACCTCGGGGCGATTGCAAGGGTCATGAAAAACTTTGGAGTGAAGAAGCTTATCTTGGTTAGTCCAAAGGTTAGTCCAAATGACAAAACAGCAAGAAAATTTGCTGTCCATGCCGTGGATGTTCTGGAAAACGCAATACTCGTTGACTCACTTGATGAAGCCCTTAAAATGGTTGATTTGGCAGTAGGGACCAGTGGAGTAGCAGGAGGGGACTATATTCCGGAGAGAACTCCAATAACACCAGAAGAATTCGCAAAGAGGGTTTTTCTTTACGATGGGGCTGTGGGGCTTGTTTTTGGAAGGGAAAGCAGGGGATTGGACAATGAGGAACTCAAGAAGCTCGACTTTACAGTCACAATTCCCACCAGTGAGGAATACCCCGTAATGAACCTGAGCCATGCAGTTGCCGTGATACTGTACGAGCTTTATAAGCAGAGGCGGAAGACTGAGGTTGTGGAAGTAAAAGAGAAGCTCAGAAAGTCGACAAAAGAGGAAAGGATTAGACTGGTTGAGCTGTGGGAGCAGTTCCTGAACGTTTTGGAGTACCCCAAAGATTTAGAAAGAAGAAAGCTTTCTGTGATGATGTTCCAGCGCTTTCTGGGAAGAGGGTTTATATATGCAAAGGAGATACACTCCATGTATGGGCCATTGAGGAAAGCCATTGAACGATTGGAGCGATGCAAAGATGATCGCTGTTGATTTATTCAAAATACGTGGAAGAAAACTGCATATAGCCGTGATTCACGGGGAGAAAATTCACGGCATAACTTTTTCCCTTGATGGGGAGGAATTTCTTCAGGAAAGGATTAAAGCCTTAGTCGAACATTTGCAAAAGCGGGGCATAGAGGTCGACCTAAGGGAGAAAGAGAGCGGCTTTCCTCAACTGGTTTATAATGTTCTTGTAGGGGAAATCAAAAACGATGAAGCACTGAAGTACCTTAGTTTTGAGGGAACTACTCCCTTTGAGAAGAAAGTTTACGAAGCCCTCACAAAAAAGGTTAAAAGAGGGCGAGTCATAACATACGGTGAGCTTGCTAAAATGCTCAAGAGCTCACCAAGAGCTGTCGGTGGGGCAATGAAAAGAAACCCATATCCTATAGTGGTTCCCTGTCACAGGGTTGTTGCTTCAAATGGGTTAGGGTGGTATACTCCAAAAATAGACTACAAAAAGTTTTTACTCATGCTGGAGGGGGTGAAAGGATGGACAAGCTGAAGCTTTATATCATAGGATTTCTCGTAGCGATTATCGCAATAGCAGCCGGCATAATATACAAATGGGGCTTCTGGATGCTGGTTAGGATAGTGCTGAGCTTAGGATTTTTAGGGTTAACACTGATGCTTGGGTTTTTCCTGGCACTGACGCTTTATGCAGAAAGCTGGAAGTACGCGGGGCTTTTGGTAATCCCAACAGCATTAAGTGCATACGCGACCTATCTGACCATTACTTGGCAGAAACTCAAGGTAGTTGGTGGGATAATACTCCTCTTCGCTTTTGGACTTGTGTTCGGTATATGGTATATAAGTGAGCCCGATTTGAGCTTGACTGACCGCTTTAGGAGTGCTGAAAGCCTTGAAAGAGCCGGAAAATACAAGGCCGCTGCAAGAAAGTACGAAAAGAAAGGAAACTACCTAAAAGCAGCAGAGATGTATGAAAAGCTGGGCTGGATGGAAAGTGCAGCCTGGGCATATGAAAAGGCCGAAAAATACGAAAAGGCTGCTGAAATTTATGAGCAGCTTTACGAGAAGGAAAAGGACACCTACTATCTCAAGGAAGCTCACGAATACTGGAAAAAGGCAGGTAATATGGAGAGAGCTGCAAAAGCGTTGGAGAGGTATGCTGAAGAAGAGCCATGGTTCTGGGAGGATGTTGCAAAGCTTTACGAAGAGTTGGGCAATGAAGAAAAGGCCAGAAAGGCTTGGGAAAAAGCTTTGGAATACTACAAAGGTGAAGCCCAAGAAGAGGGCGTCTTCTGGGAGGATGTTGGCAATATAGCGAGAAAGCTCGGCATGGAGGAGCTTGCGAGAGAAGCTTATCAAAAATTCCTCGAGTACTGTCTAAAAGAGGCTGAGAACGACCCCATGTGGTGGAAGCACGTTGCAGAGGCTTATGAGTACTTAGGAGAAAAAGATAAAGCTGAAGAAGCCAGAAAGAAATACGAGGAATACAGGCAGAGAATAATCAAAAGCAACGAAGAAACTTCAAACTTCCCGGAAGAGAAGGGTTCTCAATGACATTTTTTCATTTTTGGGAAACCGTTATATATCCTTATTTCTTGATTCCTTTCTGGTGATAAGCATGATGCCAATGAAGGGTATGAACCCCAAACAAATGCAGAAGCTCATGAAACAGCTTGGAATTACTATGGAAGAACTTGAGGGAGTTAAAGAAGTTGTAATAAAACTTGAAAACAAAGAAATCGTTATAAAAGACGCCGCAGTAACTGTAATAACCGCCATGGGAGAAAAGAGCTACCAGATAGTGGGCAAAGAAGAAGTCAGAGAAGTCCTTAACATATCCGATGAAGACATAAGGCTCGTTATGGAACAGGCGGGCGTTGACTATGAAACTGCCAAAAAGGCATTAGAGGAAACAAAAGGAGACTTAGCAGAGGCAATACTGAAACTCCAGGGAGCATAACTTTATTCTCCCCTATGTTCCTTTTCAAATGTTCTGATAAGCTTTACCCGGAAAATTAAACGCATTAACGCTGCTCCGACTACTAAAATTGCTAATCTACCATATAAGCTCGTCATTTTTAATCCAATTCAGAATCATGCGGTGCACCCGGAAAAGCCCTCTATTAATTTTGCCTGGGTGTTTTAAAAAGATTTACAACCGAATTCGCAGAGTAAACAGTGCTTTCACCTTTCACAACTCTCCTTTTTTCCCAAAACGGTATTAGGGGGCTGATTATCCTCGCGAGTTATCCCACCTATTATCAAAAGGATGTCGGAAGGGACAGGGGCGTGTTTATAGTAACCTTTATTAGGGTTTTTGCTGAATTCTTTCGGGTGGTTGTCGTGATCCCCAGATGGGATCACAGACTCAAAGACCCTGAAAGCGTGGCATTCGCAATTCTTGACGTTTTAGCAGACTTCGAATCAGAAGGAAAGCTGAAGAACCTGCCAAAATCCAAAAAATTTCCAGTAAAAACAATACTGGCAATACTCCTCTTTAAACAATACTACAACCTACCCCTCAGAGACGCCCAGCACTACGGCAGAAAATTCTTCGGAGCAAACATTCACTACTCAACCCTCCACAACTGGGAGAA
>NZ_WHIZ01000035.1:0-20339 GCF_009372125.1 Thermococcus sp. 101 C5 | reverse complement strand
CGGCCTGTGAGGGTTAGGCTACCTTGGGGTGGCTTAACTCCTCACGAAGCCCCGTCCTTGCGGACGGGGTAGTTCACCGCCTGTGGATTACCGGAGAGAAAAAGCCCCGAAAGGTTGAAAGTGGAAAAAGATAGGAGACGGCAAGCCTCAGGAATAGATAGTGGAATTCTTTTTCACAAAAACCTTCATAAGCTTCTGCTCTATTTTTTGGTTGGTGGTGCTATGAAGAAGATTGGAATAATAGGTGGCACGAGCCCGGAATCCACCCTGTACTACTATAAAAAATACATCGAGATCTCAAGGGAGAAGTTTGAACCATATTTCTTTCCGGAGCTGATAATCTATTCCATAAACTTCAGGGACTTTAAGGACAACCCGGATGGATGGGAAGGCAGGAAGAGAATTCTGATAAATGCCGCAAAAGCCCTCGAAAAAGCAGGGACGGAGGTTATTGGGATCTCCGCAAACACTCCACACATTGTTTTTCCAGAAATTAAGAAAGAAGTAACCGCTGAGATGGTCAGCATAATCGATGCAGTTGCTGGAGAAGCAAAGAGGAGAAACCTCAAACGGCTCCTTCTCTTAGGAACAAAAACCACAATGACAATGCCATTTTACAAAAATGCTTTGGAAGAAAAAGGGTTTGAGGTAATCGTTCCGAGAGAAGAGGAAATCGAGGAAATCAACAGGATAATCTTCGAGGAACTGATGTTTGAAAACCTCAAAAGCAAAGGATGGCTCATTGAGCTTATTGAAAGGTACGCAAAAAGCGAAAATATTGAAGGCGTTATACTGGGTTGCACTGAACTTCCCCTTGCAATAAAGCGGGAGGATGTGAGCGTTGAAGTTTTGGATAGTGCTGAAATTCACATGCGGGCTTTGATAGACGCTGCCCTCTGACTTAAATTTCTTTTGGCGGTACGAGAATGCCTAGCTCTGTGATTATCCCCCTTATGTATTTCCAGGGTGTTGCATCGAAAAGGTAGTTCCTTATTATTGTATGGTTTCTCTTGAATTTTCTCTCTGTGATTTTGACATCTTCAGCTTTTGCCTCTGGGTGTATTTTAAAGCTCTCCGCCGCAACGTAGAGGGGAACTCCGTTGTCGTGACAGGCAAGTGCAAGCAGGTAAGTTCCAGCTTTGTTAAAAACGTAGCCGTCTTTGGTGATGTTGTCGGCACCTACCAATGCCAGGGTTGCCTTCTTTGCAAAAAGTCCCAGCTGAGCGTCTGTTATAACCTCGAAGGGGATTTCAAGCTCTTCAAGCTTTTTGGCGAGGAACAGGCCCTCGTAGTCCGGTTCGCTCTCGGTCAGAACCACTTTAAAGATCTTACCTTTTTCTTTTGCTTTCTTTAATATCTCAAAGACTGTCGAAGAATAGGAGTGTGTTATAATGACTTCGTTGTGGTCTATCAGCTCGCTTCCAATGTTCCCGATTTCTCGCTTTGCCTCTTCACTCAGCTTTATGAACTCCTCTGCTTTTGCCTTAATGAACTCTGGATCTGCGGTTATTGGCATGAACCTAACCAGGTTGTAAAGGGACGCCATGGTGGGATTCACGTTGATGATTTCAACCCCGAGTTCCTTGAGCTTTTCAACCAGCTCTTCCCCTTCAAACCTTTCTGCGAGCAGCATGTAAGCTTTAGCTCCCATTTTTGCTAGATATGATGCTCCATGGACTTTTTCTTCATTCATTCCTTTTAGGAGCTCTTCTATCTCTTCGGGAAGCATTGTCTCACTCCACTTTTCTCTTTCATTTAGGCTTTAAAAGATTTTTTCGCCTCTGCAACCCTTTTTAAATTTTTCCGGGAAGACTTATTAATCCCAAGGTTGAGGTTCTAACGGTGGTGTGAATGAAATACAGCGAGCTAAGTGCCAGAGTGAAGGGAGTCTACTCAAGAATAAGGATGCTGGATGATTACCATTGGGACATCTATGACGATAGGATAGTTGGCTATCACAGAAAGAGCAGACTCCCTGTTAGGATAAAACTTGCGGAGAGCAAGGAAGAGGCCGAGAAGTTGAGTGGAGAAAAAGAGGAGTACGGAATAGACATAGTAGTTCTTCCTGATAACGGAACGTTTTACATAAAGAACGGCGCTTTCGTACTCTCAGAGAGATTTTTGAAGGCCACGTTGATGGATATCCACGACCATATAGTCTGGAGAGGATTTAAAGTCGTCGAAAGGGATGGAGGGCTCGTTCAAGAAGATTTTTATGAATATCTGGGCGGACTTTTAGTTAGGCATTTGAAGAACAACATGATGAACGGTCAGGATTACGTTTTCTGGCAGTTCTACAAGTGTGAAAAATGTGGAAAATACGTCGATATAGAGAACGTCCCCGACCACTTAGCCAAGCACGGCATCAATGTTGCTGAAAAAGATAGCGAGAAGTATGAGATATTTGAACTGAACTTCCTTGAGGCAAAGGTCTTCAATAAATTTGGAGAGGAAGTCCCACAAAGCCAGTTTGTACCAGAATCACAGGCTTTTCTGAAGGAAATGCTTGGCGAACCAAAAATCCAGGAAGAAGAATGAACTTCTTTTTTCCTTCTTTTTGAAATAAAATGGGGAAAAGAAGTCACCCTCTAAACTTCGGCCTCATGCTCACAAGCAGTGGCAGTGGCCTCGGCTTGTAGGGGAATCCTTCTGTTTTCTGCCTTATTTCTTTTATTAAGTCTTCAATTTGCATCTCGTACTGGCCACCTTCTCTCTTCCTGACTGTAATTACTCCCATTCTCTTCTCGTTTTCACCAACGACAACTATGTATGGGATCCACTCTTTCTCTGCTTCCCTTATCTTCTTGTTGAGCCTCTCGTTTCTGTCATCGACGTCGACTCTTATCTTTGCTCCCTCAAGCTTTCCGGCAACGTAGAGGGCATAATCAAGGTACTTCTCGCTGACGGGGATGACTCTAACCTGGATTGGGCTAAGCCACAGTGGGTACATGGGTTTCTTGCCCTGCTTCATAAGCTTTGCCTGCTTTTCAAGGATAGCATACATTACTCTCTCTATTGCCCCACTTGGCGAGCAGTGGAGAATTAATGGATATTTCTCCTCTCCGTTTTCGTCGTAGTAGGTTATGCCGAATCTTTGGGCGTTCTCCACGTCTATCTGCACCGTGCTTAGCGCTGCTGCCTTGTCGAGGTTGTCCACGAAGTTGAACTCGAACTTGAGGATGAAGTAGAAGAACCTCTGCTTCCACATCTCGATTAAAACAGGCTTTCCGATTATCCTTGCGAGCTCTACTATGAAGTCCCTGTTTTCGTTCCAGAAGTCTTCTGTGAACCTTATTGCCACTTCGTAGTCCTCTGGGGTCAGCCCAACTCCCCTAAGGACTTCCATACTGAGCTTGTACTGCTTTTTGAACTCTTCCATTGCCTGCTGTAGGTCTTTGGCTACCGTGTGCATATCGGGCATTGTAAATGCCCTGAGCCTTCTCAGGCCGGAGAGCTCACCGCGCTTTTCCCTTCTAAATGAGTACCTCGTGAGCTCGTACATTCTAAGCGGCAGGTGGCGATAGCTGATTGTGGCGTCCTTCTTTATGAGGAACTGGCCAAAACAGGCTGCAAATCTGAGGAAGAACTTCTTATCGCCGCTTTTTACTATGTACTGCCTTGCCGGAAATCTGTTTAAGTACTTCTCAAGGGCTGGGTGTTCGAAATCGTACATAATCGGCGTTTCGACTTCCATTGCTCCATATTCGATAACCTTCTCCGTCACGTAGTTCTCAAGAAGGGACTTTATGAGCCTTCCCTTTGGATAGTACCTGAGGTTTCCGGGGTCGCTTCCCTCTTCGTAGTCCACAAGCTCCTGTTCAAGCATTATCTTAACGTGAGGAGGTTCTTCCGTTGCAACTCTGCTCTTGCTTATTTCATAGTTTGCAAACTTCTTGAGGTTTTCATAGCCAGAGAAGTCAAACTTGTCCACCTCAATGAGCTCTCCTTCTGGCGTGAGAATGTACCAGTAGCTGACGAGCTCCTCTTCCTTCTTGAGGGCTTCGGGCACTTCCTCTTCCTTCTTTGCTTCACCCGGTATGATTGTCCTTGAAAGCTCTGCTAGGGGGTGACCTTTGCAGCTGAGTTTGAATGCCTTGTAGTATCCAAACGGTGCTCTCTTAACGTTGTAACCCTTCTCTCTGAGCTTTTCCTCGATCTCTTTGAGGATTTTTAGAGCTACATCAGGAGAACCGAGCTCGCTGCTTAGATGGGCGAAGGGATAAACGAAAATGTTCTTTGTTTTTACTTGAGCAGCAACATCCTCTATCTCTTTAACAGCCTTCTCAACAATTTCTTCTGGATTTTGCTCATCTACCTTCTCCACGCTTATAAAGGCAGCAAGAACTTCATCAAGCCTGCCTTTCTTCTGTTCTTCACTTATCTCCTCGGGCTTTTTCAGGGCTTTGTCCTTTACCTCATACTCGAGATAGTCGCTGTGTATCAGCAGCATTTTCATTTATACCACCACCTCGTTCTACTTGGCAAAGCTACATAAAAGTTGCCATAAACCTTTTTATAGGCTTTCCTCATCCATAAACTTAAAAGTTTAGATGGGCTAAGTTTAGTGGTGGTGGGTGGATGGATGAAAAAGAAAAGAAACGGGTAAAAGACGGCGATATAGTTCTTCCCGGAGATTATCTTGGGGTTATTGAGGAATTTCTTCCCGGTGAGGGCATAATAGAGGAAGATGGAGAGCTATATGCGGCAAGGGCTGGAAGAGTTAGAATAAACTCTGAAAAGGTTGAAATATCTGTGGAGCCACTAACAGACACTCCACCTCTCCCGCAGGTAGGGGATGTTGTAATAGCGAGAGTTATAGAAGTTAAACCCCAAGCCGCCATAGTTCAGCTGCTCAGAATTGAGGGTAGAAAGGGCTACAGGGAGATAGCTACGTCGAAACTGGCCGGGATACACATATCCCAAGTTAGAGATGGCTACGTGGAATCAATGAGCAACGAGTTCAAAATCGGAGACATTGTTAGGGCAAGAGTATTGACCAACGAAAAAAGCCCGATACAGCTCACCACAAAGGCTCCTGACTTAGGAGTGGTTTATGCTCTCTGTTCCTCATGCAGGAGACCTCTGGTAAGAAGGGGTAACGTGCTTATATGTCCAAACTGCGGGAGAACAGAGACAAGAAAGCTTTCGACGTACTATAGAAAGCTGAAGCTGGAGTAAGGTGTAAAAAATGAAAGCCAAGAAAGTTATGGTTATTCACGTTAAAGATGATATCGAAAAGGAGGAGCTCATGAAGGAGCTACAGAAGCTTGAGCTTCCTGCCTTTATTTATGTTCACGGCAAGTTGAACTCCCTCAAAGTAAACATTCAGGGGACTAAAGACGAGATAAGGGAAGCTATGCAGAAGGTCAGGGAAATTCATCAAAGGGTGCGCTCCCGATTGTACCCAGATAGAAGAGGGCTTTATCAATACAACATCGATGACATCTTCAGAGAAGCTGGAACAAGCGTTGCGGTTCCTATCCTTTTAAAGACCCTTGAACTTCTCGGGGAGACAGCTGAGCTTAGGGACAATAGGCTTATAAGCTCCCTTCCATGGAGCGAAATTGTGGAATTAACTAAAAAACTCGGAGATGCACTGAGCGAGATAGCTTTGCAGACTACGAGACAAATAAGGGAGGTTGTACTGCCCATAGCTATAGCTTTTGAGCTTGATCCTCAAGAGGTCTTGGATCTTGCCCTTGAGCTGGGGGTTGCTGAGTATAAGGAGGATAAATTTAAATATGAACTTATCAAGAATAAGGAGCAAGCACTGGAGATAATGTTGAAAAAACTTACAGGTGAGGAAAATGAAGATTGAGGTCATAAAGCGTGAAGAAAACTTGCTCGAATTTTATCTTGAGGGGGAAGATCATACATTTGCCAACTTACTCAATGAGGTGCTTCACGAAAACGAGCACGTCACATTTGCCGCATACACCATAGAGCACCCAGTTCTCATGGCAAGAAAGCCGAGGTTCAGGGTTGTCACCGATGGAAAAATAACTCCCGAAAAGGCTTTGGAGGAAGCTGCTCAGAAGATCTTCGATAGGGCAAAGGAAGTCCTTGAGGCCTGGGAGAAGGCAGTAAAGGGGTGAAACTCCTTTTTAATTTTGAGAGGGTAAGGAATGGAGTACTCAATGAACTTTAACGATAAGAACCTCTCAAAGTTCGGGGATTCGCTTGTCAACTTTATATTTTCTCTCGCCTTAAGCGAGTACCTCGGCTATCCCAGTGCTGGGAGAGTACCCAATGCATCACTGAGCATTGCACTTGAAAAAGCCAAGCTGCTAAGCTATGTTCCGCCGAGGACAGATAAACACGGAAGGGGCGATATTGCTGAAGCGATTTTGGCCTATGCTTGGCTTGAAAAGAAAATAACCATAGAAGAAGCCGTGGGTATTCTCAAAAAGAACTTTACCCCCGAAGTTCTACACCCTTCGAGAAAGAAAGAAGCAATCGGCAGTGCCTTCGGGGAACTTTTAAAAGTAGTAAAAGAGAGACTGGAGCTTTAAATGCTGGTAAGCAGCTCTATTAACCCCTTCTTTGGTGGAATTCTTGCGAAAGTGTCGGGGTCTTTGATTTTAAGAAGCAGGGGCACTTCTCCGAAAAGCTTTAGCACTTTTCCAAAGGGGATTTTTCCTTCTCCGGGCATCAGGTGAAGGTCTCCGACACCATATGCCAGGGCATCCTCGGGTTCTACTTGCGGGAAGAGCTTTCCGAAGTTATCGTGAATCATAAGGATTATCGTCTTATCTGTGCCAAGCTTTACATCCTCTAAAAACCTGTTCTCGTCGCCTTGAGCACTTAGAAACGCGTGTCCCAAATCAAGGGCAAAGCCCACGTTTTCTCTGTTGACACTTTCGACGACGTATAGCGTGTCCTTAACGCTGTAAGTGTTTTCGAGGGCAATTTTGATTCCAAATTTCTCTGCTATCTCAGCTAGCTGCTGTAAGGCTTCTATCTCAAGATCAAGCCTCCCAGTGCGGCCGCTTTGCATGACCACTATCTTTGAGCCGAGCTTTATTGCCACATCGATTACAGCCTTAGCCACCTTGAAATGTCTGGTGTAGTATACGCTGTCTCTCAAATTCACTGAAGTGGGCATTCTAATTGTGTAGTTTACTCCAACTCCCTTTAGGGCGTTTTCTATTGGGCGTAAGTTCTTTTCGATTACTTCTCCATTTTTTATTAGGCCAAGCGTATGAGGGAATATCTGGACAAAATCGTAATCCTTAATCTTTAATTCCGCTAAAACTGATGCAAGACTTTTTCCTTTGTTCACAAGATGGGGATAAACACTTACTCCTATCTCCATATTTTCCACCTTTTGCTTTTGTTAGAGATTATGGAAACACCAAATTTAAAAGTTTCCAAAGCCATTTCACTTTAGGTGACTCTAATGGAGAGAGAAATATGGAAGTATCTCAGCTTTATCCTTGCGCTCCTCTTAGCATTATCAACGGTTGCAGGAGTACTCCTCTATACTCAAAACACCGAATTACAAAAAGCCCTCCAAGATAAGAATTTTACAGTGGTTTACAAAGAAACGGTAAAGGAAGTGGAAAGCAACACCACATTGGCCCTTCAGGCAAAAATAGAAGAGCTGCAGAGAGAGATTGAATATCTCAAAAGCCAGATGCGGGGAGAGGTAAGCGAAGGGGCCAACGTAACTGTGGCAATACTCCCTGTTGTAGGTCCAATTGATGAAACCACTGCTTTGGATGTAATTTCTAAAATCAGGGAGATAAGAAAGGACGATAACATCAAAGGAGTTGTTCTGTGGATTGAAAGCCCCGGAGGTTATGTGGGGCCGGTTATAACCATTTATAAAGAGCTGAAAAAATTATCTTACCAAAAGCCGGTAGTCGCTTATACCGGAGGCGTAGCCGCTTCGGGGGGGTATTTCCTCGCATGTGCGGCTGATAAGATAATAGCAGATCCTCTCGCTGAGGTTGGCAGCATTGGTGTTATTTACGTCCACTACAACTTGGAGCAAAACTACGCTCAAAATGGTGTCAAGGTAAACGTGTTTAAGACAGGTAAATACAAGGATATGGGTGCAGAATGGAGAGACCTTACTGATGAGGAGAAAGAGATGATAAAGAACACTATAAACACCTATTTCGAGTATTTCCTCCAGGTTGTCAGCGAGGGAAGAAAGCTCGACATGAACACGACAAAGGAATATGGCGACGGAAGGGTTTGGTTTGCAGGCGACGTTAAGGGCACCCTAGTTGATGACACCGGTGACTTAGACTATGCAATAAAAACTCTTGAAGACATTCTCGGCGTGAAGAGCGCGAATGTAGTGCTTTACGACGCTCAACGGACTGACTTTGGTGTTTATGAGAGCTCTTCACTCTACATGCCCCCTAATTACGTCGCCTCCTATATACGGAGGTGATGTGAATGCAGTGTGAAGAGCACCTCGAGGTGTTTGAGAACGGCTTTGAAGACGGAAAATTTAACCTGAGAATTGAATACTATGGAGGGGATGCGAGAAAAGTCTTGCTGTCTATTATCTATGAGCTCTATCAACCCATATATGGCAGTGAATACGTATATCCATTTGAATGTGCCAAGGAGTTCTGGGGGATTTTCATGGATCCTAGTGAAGTTGTTCCAGAAGAGCTTCAGTTGAGCAGACCCAAGTTCATCAACCAGTCTTTAATTGATAAAGCAGAGAACCTATTGGAGGAAATAGATGCCCCGGAGGACGTGAAAGACCTTATCGACGTTAAGAGCGCAGAGATCTACAAACTAAAAGATGGACTTTTGGTAATTGGAAAGAATTTCTTGCTTGATGGAGCCAGAAAAACCCTTTTTGTATTTAACAAACCTCAGGCGAGAGAGTTGATACTCAAGTATCTTAGGAGATGATTCCATGAAGACTGAACACATTGTCTGGATTGCGGTCTCTCTTATAATTCTTTTCGTTGTATGGAAAACCGTGGAACCTCTTATCACCCCGATAATCTTTGCTTTGGCGGTTGCGTATATTCTTCATCCTCTTCATGAAAGGCTTGCAAAGAAGCTTGACACCAAAAAATCTGCAGTATTGCTATCGGCTTTGATGAGCCTCCTCTTAGTTGGCTTTATATTTGGCATAGTGCTGTGGTTTAGAGATGTAACCAGGTCACTGGTAATTTACATAAACGAATCACTCGCATGGTTTCTGTCATTGAACCTTCCTCTTGATGTGGAGCAATCAGCCGCGATTCTGGTTGAAAGGGTTTCGGAAAAGGTAAGCGAATACCTCCTCAATTACACCCTTTCTATCCCCAAGCTGATTCTCCAGGCTATCGTTTTTATCACAGTTTTTTATGGAATGCTTGTGCACTCAGAAACTTTATCTAAAGAGCTTTATGCACTGCTGCCCGAAGAGAGGAGAGACTTGGGTATGGAGCTAGTAGAAAAGGCAAAAGAGACGTTAAATGCCATTTTGAGGACTTGGCTTATGCTGAGCGTCTTTAAAGGCGTTCTACTAACACTGGGCTTTTATTTCCTTGGGGTGGCGAACCTCAGTGGAGCAATTGCAGCAGGGATACTCTGCGTTGTCCTTGAGCTTTTACCCGTTATTGGGGGATGGATAGTGTGGATAGCTGGGGCCATCTATCTGTTTACTCAGGGGGATATCTTTGCAGCGGTCATGCTCTCGGTATATGGTGTAGCTTTAATATCTCCTGGCCCTGATATTACAATTAGGCCAAAACTTGTTGCAAAAGGTGCAAAAATAAACCCTGCCCTTGCACTGGTGGGAATATTTGGCGGAATAATGGGCTTTGGAATAAAGGGATTAATAATTGGCCCTGTAGCTTTGGGTTTGCTTTCAACACTGCTGGAAGAGTGGAAGGAACAAAAAGGAAGGGCTAAATCCTGAATCCCTTTGCTATTTTTCCCTTGTTTTCCCGCTATTATGCGAGAATAGCAGTGTGGGGAGATGTTTCAGAACTATTCTCCTTTGATTTTCAAACTTTTTTAGATTTTTAGGCTCACCAAATCTTTTTAAGGGTATCTACACACCATTAACTAGAATTAGGTTTGCCTAATGGTGATGCTCATGTATGTACGATTAACTCAGATGCGTGAAGGAGAGAAAGGCGTTGTGGTGGACATCCAAGGAGGGTATGGGGCTAGGCAGAGGCTTTTGTCCATGGGAATAGCTCCAGGAACAAAGATTTTCGTCCTCAAATCGGGAAATCCTGGCCCGTATATAATCGCTATTGGAAACACCCGCATAGCCCTGGGGCGAGGAGTGGCGGAGAAGATAGTTGTTAGGAGGGAGCTTTGATGAGTTCTTGTTGCAGCGTTGAAAAAGTTCCAGAAGAAAAGAAAGAGGGCCTAAAAGTCGTTGCACTAGCGGGCAATCCAAATGTGGGGAAAACCACGATATTTAATGCCTTAACCGGTTTAAGGCAGCATGTAGGTAACTGGCCCGGTGTAACTGTTGAAAAGAAAGAAGGCATAATGAAATACCGTGATAAAGAGTTTCTGGTGGTTGATCTCCCCGGAACGTATTCTCTCACTGCAAACTCTGTAGACGAGCTCATTGCGAGAAATTTCATCCTAAACGGGAACGCAGACGTTATTGTGAATGTGGTCGATGCCTCCTGCCTTATGAGAAACCTCTTTTTGACGATGGAGATATTTGAGATGGGCGTCAAGAACATTGTCATTGCATTGAACAAGATTGACATCGCAAGAAAAAGAGGAGTTCACATTGATATCAAAAAAATGGAAAAAGTTCTTGGGGTTCCGGTAGTTCCAACAAATGCCAAAGAGGGCGAGGGGCTGGAAGAATTAAAAAGAACAATAGCCAGCATGGCCGAGGGGAGAATAACTACAAACCCTGTGACTCCAGTGTACGAGGAACTAATAGAGAGGGAAATAGAGCATATATCCGGCCTTTTGAGAGGAACTCCATTGGAAGAGATGTACAACATCAGATGGCTGGCAATAAAGCTCCTCACCAGGGACCAGGAAGTGATAAAGCTCGTTTTGGACTACCTTGGTTCAGGAAAAATGGATGAGATACTTAAGCATATAAGCGAGCTGGAAGTTTACTATAAGCGCTCCCTTGATATTGTAATTGCAAACCAAAAGTATGAATTTATAGATCAACTCATGCATCAGTTCGTAACTCACTTTGGAGAAGCTAAGGAAACTTTCAGCGACCAGATAGATAAGTTCCTCACTCATCCGGTTTACGGACTTTTGGGACTTTTGGGTGTGTTCTACGTTCTGTTTAAATTTGTGTTCACAATTGGTGCTCCTTTGCAGGAGCTCTTGGACAGTGCCTTTATAGCACTCGGCGAATTTGTTGCACCGGTTATCAGCAATGAAGCTCTGAGGGGCCTTATTGTTGATGGAATTATCGGTGGTGTCGGGTCAGTGTTGAGCTTTTTCCCTCTAGTCTTTCTGCTGTTCGTTGCAATGTCGATCCTCGAAGACAGCGGGTATATGGCTAGAGCGGCTGTTGTAATGGAAGGCATAATGAGAAAGTTTGGCCTTCCTGGAAAGAGCTTTATTCCAATGGTTCTAGCATTTGGGTGCAACGTTCCCGCTATAATGGCAACGAGAACTTTAGACGACGAGAGAGATAGAATATTAACCATGCTGATAAACCCACTCGTCCCATGCAGTGCGAGAATGGTGGTTATAACTTTCCTAGCAGGAGCATTCTTCAGCGACCATAAAGCCCTTGTAGCGGTGGGGATATATGCAATTTCTCTATTTCTAGCTTTGCTTTCGGCTTTAATCCTTGGAAAGTTCGTTGTTAAAGGCGAAGAGAGCCCGTTCATAATAGAGCTTCCTGAGTATTCCTCTCCTTCATTGAAGGTTGCACTAGTGCACTCATGGGAAAGAAGCAAGGAATTTCTAAAGAAAGCTGGTACCGTAATTTTACTCGGCTCCGTGGCGATATGGTATCTAAGCAATTATCCCGAACCCATAGGCAACGGCTTGAGCTATGCAGAAAAGCTTGGAAAAGTGTTTGAGCCCTTCACTGTGCTCATGGGCCTTGACTGGAAGGCAGCTGTTAGTTTGATCTTTGGAATAATTGCTAAGGAGAATGTTGTTGCAACGTATGGAATAATATATGGCATAGGAGAAAACGAAGAAGCCCTTATATCACTGATGCAGAATGCCATGACTCCTCTGCAGGCGTTTGTTTTAGCTTTGGTGACTACATTATACATCCCCTGTATAGCAACAATAGGGGCTATAAGAGCTGAAGGGGGAAACAAGTGGGCTTTTGTGGCTTCCATCTACAATCTTCTGCTTGCGAGCGTAGTTGGCATTGTGGTTTACAACGTTGGTCTTTTGCTTGGACTTTAAGAGGTGAACAAAATGGGAAAGCTCGATGACGTGCTGGAATTGATAAAGAATGGGGCGAGAAGCCCCAAAGAAATAGCTGAGAGACTGAACCTCACAGTGGAGGAAGTTGAGGGAATCATAAAAATCCTTGAAAGCTTAGGCTATGTGGAAAAAGTCAAGATGGGCTCTTCATGTTCGAGCTGTCCCCTAAAGAAAATCTGTCCCGGCAGTTGCGTTGTGTTTAAAGGCAGCATATACGAGCTTAAGAAGGATGACCATAGAAGTACATAACATGAAAGGTCGTTCATCGAGGGGATATTTAATGCACGTAAAATATTTAAGGTAGTAATCCAATGTATTATTGGTGATACTATGAAAGCTGTTATTCTTGCCGGTGGTTTTGGAACAAGACTGAGGCCGCTCACTTCAACAAGACCAAAGCCCATGATACCGGTTCTCGGCAAACCAAACCTCCAGTATATACTTGAAAACCTGGAGAAGATAAAAGAGATTGACGAGGTTATCCTTTCTGTGCACTACATGAGGGGAGAAATTAGGGAATTCATAGAGGACAAAATGAGCGATTATCCGAAAGACATAAGGTTTGTCAACGACCCGATGCCCTTGGAAACTGGTGGTGCCATCAAGAACATTGAGGAGTTCGTGGGAGAGGAATTTTTGGTTATTTATGGGGACGTTTTTACCAACTTCAACTTTGAAGAGCTCATAAAAGCACACAGAGAAAACGATGGACTCGTTACTGTAGCTCTAACAAAAGTCTATGACCCGGAGAAATACGGTGTTGTTGTTACAAACGAGGAAGGAAAGATAGTTGATTTTGAAGAAAAGCCCCTAAAGCCCAAGAGCAACGTAGTAGATGCGGGAATTTACATGGTTAACAAAGAAGTCCTGAAAGAGATACCCAAAGGAAAAGAGGTCTACTTTGAGAGGGAAGTTCTTCCAAGGCTCGTGAGTCAGGGCCAGGTTTATGGCCACATGATGCCGAGAGAGAACTACTGGGTTGATCTTGGAACTCCCGAAGACTTCTTCTATGCTCACCAGCTTGCACTGGATGAAATCGCCAAGAACAATGGGTATTATACTGTAGAAGAAGGAGCTGAAGTGCCAGAGGACGTTGAGATACAGGGGCCAGTGTACATTGATAGGAATGTCAAAATAGGACACGGAGTTAAAATTAAGGCATATACCTACATTGGGCCAAACACAGTTATAGAGGACAAAGCATATCTCAAGAGGTCAATACTCCTGGGATACGACATAATAAGGGAGAGGAGCGAGCTCAAGGATTCAATTCTTGGAGAAGGTGTTGTAGTTGGCAGAAACGTCATAATAAAAGAAAACGCTGTAATTGGAGACTATGCAAAGATTCACGACAACCTTGTGATATACGGTGCGAAAGTGCTCCCATGGAAGAAGGTTGAGGAGTACGAGGCGTACATAAAGATAAAGCTCGACCCAACCAAGGTGAGACCGGAGCTTACTCCAGAAAGATGTCCTCTCGGACTGCCAGAGTGTATATACTCGAAGTTTAGAGCCATGGCAACAGAAAAGCCACCATGTGATGAGTGTATAGAAAACCAGTGGCTCTTCTGAACCTTTTATTCTTTTTTAATGCAGCCTTGGGTTGTACTCGAAGATTATCTTCCCGTCCTTGAAGACTCTCACTATCCCGCTCTCTGACACTGTTATTGCTATTGCTTTAGTAACTTTTGAAATCCCTGCCGCTGCTAGGTGTCTGCTTCCCAGCCCGGAGGGAATGTTTACGGTTACTTTCTTAAAATCGATGTCCAAATACCTTCCCGCACATAGTACTCTGCCTGACCTGCTTATAACAAAGGCTCCATCCAAAAATGCGAACTCCTTTATAATTTCCTTACTCTCCTTATCGAAGATGTTTATCTTATATCCCTTGAAGGGGTTTGGCACCATCTGATGGGAATATTTAATAACGTTTTTTGTGTCCCCTATCACAAATATTGTCCCTACTGGCTTTCCTTCTCTGCCTTCAAGGCTGAGCTCTATGGCAAGCTCAAGAACTTCCTGGAAAATGTGCTCAATTTGAGAGAAAAACTCATCTTCGACCTCTACTGCTTTTTTAGCTTTTCTAATGCCCAACGTGGATGGGGTCACGTATATGAACGTTTCTCCCTCTTTGATTATTCCCTCAGCTATCATAAAGCTCGAAGCTAAATTTACAAGATTTTTGGTTCCCATTGAGAGGGGAAGGGGAAGGGTTTTAAGGTTATGTTGTTTGCTTGTTTCTCTCCCCACTAGAAGGATTGGTATGTTCACTTTGAGGGGCTTTTTTAGTTCTATGCCAATGACAACTAAGGCTTTAATGTCCAAGAGCCCTGTGAGCTCCAGGGCTTTTTTGAGAAGAACCTCTGCGTAGTCATTTCCCTTCATCTTCACACCTGAGTGTAAATATGGGCAACTTAACCTTATAAACATTGTTTCGAAAAGCTATGCATCCGTTATGAAATTCACACAAAGTATTTTAAGTACCTAAACGTAAAAGTACTCAAAACGGTGAAGAGCTATGAGAATTGTGGTTGCCATTACTGGGGCGAGTGGAGTTATTTATGGGATTCGATTAATTGAGGTTCTAAAAGAGTTGGGGCATGAGGTCGTTAGCGTTGCCTCAGAGACGGCTTTGAAGGTTATAAAATATGAAGTGGGAGTTGACTTTAAGCCTGATTTCAGAGAGAATGATCTCTTTGCACCAATAGCCTCTGGCTCTTATGGGTTTGATGCCCTTGTTGTGGCTCCGTGTTCAATGAAAACGCTGAGTGCTATAGCTAATGGGTATGCTGATAACCTCATTACGAGGGCTGCAGACGTTGCTCTAAAAGAACGAAGGAAGGTAGTATTGCTGATAAGAGAGACCCCTTTAAACTTGGTGCATATCCAAAACATGTTGAAGGTTACACAAGCTGGAGCAATTGTTATGCCAGCGTCCCCAGGATATTACCATAAGCCTAAAAATTTAGACGACATCATTAATTTTATAATCGGGAAAACTTTAGACATCTTGGGGATACCTCACAATTTGTACAGGCGATGGGGTGAGTAGGATGATATATCTTGACGACCTGGACAGGGCGATTTTAAAGATTCTTAAGGAAGATGCGCGGATAACAATTTCTGAGATTAGTGAGAAGTTGGGTAAGCCTGAATCTACCATACATTTCAGAATAAAGAAGCTTATCGAGAAGGGAATTGTGGAAAAATACACGATAGTTCTGGGAGAAGTTGCAAGGCCTAAGGAAGTTGCTTTTGTAGTAATAGGTATAGAAAAACCAGTAATAGAGGACTTTTTAGGGAGATACCTTGAGTATGTGTCAAGAAACCTGGCAAATCTCCCCAATATTCTCTTGGTGGCAAAAACGGAGGACGAGAAGATAGTTGCCCTCGTTGGGGCGGAAACGAAAAATGAGTTGAATGAGTTCATTGAGGAAAACATAAAGACCATACCAAGTGTGCGGGAGGTTGTGGTTTATCCAATAACGGAGTTCAAGAAGGGAGAAGAAATTAAGGGGCTGCTGCTGGGGATTTAAATGGAAGTTGAGGTAAAATTTAGGGTCGTCCTGGATGAAATAAAAGAAAAAATAGAGAAATTGGGAGCTAAACTAGTCAGAGAAGAGATTCAGGAGGATCTTTATTTTGACGTCCCCCTCCCCAACCTTCTCCGCATTAGGCATATCGTAAATACAGGCGAGGTTATTCTCGGATACAAAGAGATTAAAGACAAGAGAAATGAAGAATTTGATGAGATAGAGGTTGAGGTCGGGGATTTTGACAAGACCAGGGAGATTTTAAAGCGTTTGGGGTTTACAGAGGATATATGGGTTAAGAAGCACCGATATGTGTATAAGCTTGGCAACGTTACTTTTGAGCTAAATCGGGTCGAGGGGCTCGGGGATTTTCTGGATATAGAAGTCATAAGCGATAATGTGGAAGATGCTAAAAGGGAGATATGGAAAGTTGCGAGGGGACTTGGACTAAAAGAGGAAGATGTCGAACCAAGGCTTTACCAGGAGCTTATAAAAGGAAAAAGAGTCACCTAGCGGTGGCAACTATCTTTATGATGTCGTTAAACTGAAGCTCGTAGTCTTCTCCTACCCTTCTGTGGGTTTTGGCGTTGATGGCGTAGAGGAAAGTCCTTCCCAAATCGGTGTGCACCTTAAATGCAAGGTCTCTCGGCGTTGAACCCTTCTTCATGAGAAATACATGCGGCAGAACGTTTCCGAATTGATCGGTTAGCTTGTGTTCATCCTCCACAGGATAAACAGGGATTAGCTGAAGGAGCTCAAAAACTGCTCTGTTTATCACCTCTTGAACTCCTGTGGAGCCGAACCTGTTGAGCACTTTCTCTTTAATGAGCTCCAGTCCCTGTTTCTGCTT
This sequence comes from Thermococcus sp. 101 C5, assembly GCF_009372125.1. NCBI lineage: Archaea > Methanobacteriati > Methanobacteriota > Thermococci > Thermococcales > Thermococcaceae > Thermococcus > Thermococcus sp. 101 C5. The sequence goes on along the minus strand of NZ_WHIZ01000035.1, from coordinate 3,599 downwards.
TTCGTTTAGAGGTCTTAAAATCTTAAAGTCTCCTGAGCCGGGGATGTAGTCGATGTACCCGGCTTTAGCGGCTTTTCTAAGTGTCAGCTCGGCAGCTGCTGATGTCGGCACTACTATGTACCCTCTTTTCTCCCCTTCTCTGATTAACCGCTTTATCTGCTCATCATCGGCAGCGTCGGCTTTGTTTGCGGCTATTATCATAGGCTTGTTTATCTTTCTGAGCTCTCTCACGAAGTTAAACAGATCCTCATCGCTCCATTTTGTAGGGTCGTCGTTTAAATTCGCTTTATGCATAGCATCGAGTACGTCATCTTCGCTAACTCCAATTCCAGCAAGCTGGTCCGCTATTGCTTTGGAAAGCTTTAAACCCTGCATTTTTACTCTTTTTGCAAATTTTTCCCAGTTTTTCCTTAGAATTCCGTATATCCAGTAGTCTATTTCCTTCTCCAGGAACTCTATGTCCTCGACCGGGTCGTGATAGTCTGTTGGCTGCCCCTCTGCGTCTGTTTTTCCAGTTGCATCGATAACGTGTATTAGAGCGGATGCCATCCTCAAGTCGTCCAGGAACTTGTTTCCGAGCCCCCTTCCCTCATGGGCTCCTGGCACTAATCCCGCAACGTCTATCATCTTTATTGGAATGAGAGCGATTCCGTTTTTGTACTGATAGTTCTGTGGATTTGGGGTACAGTTAAGCTCTTTGCACGGATGTTCAGCGGTTGCGTAAGTAACACCGATATTGGCGTCTATTGTGGTAAACGGATAATTCGCTATCTGAACGTCTACAAGGGTAGCTGCTGCAAAAAACGTTGACTTTCCCACGTTTGGCTTCCCTACAACTCCGATTTCCATGGTACCACCTCAGAGTATTGTGAATTCTCCCTTTTTCATGATAATCTCCCCGTCAACCTCTACACTCGGATACCAAACTAGACAGTCATAATGGTTCAAAGCAGGGGCATCGTTGTCGTAATTTGCTCCTATGGCTATGTGTATAGTTTTTCTAATCTTTTCATCCTCCAGCAGCTTTCCTGACATCTGGGCCTTTGGGTTGAGCCCTATACCGAGTTCTCCAAGATGCCAGGCGTTTCTTGCATATTCTTCCTTCCCCATTTCAAGTGCCATTTTTTCAGCTCTTCTTATAGCTTCTTCAAGCCTCTTTGCATCTTCTCCCCCTTCGACCTTTGTGACGAGCCCGTTCTCAACATAAACCCTGACCGGTTCTTTTGGTATGATGCTTTCTCCTCCGAGACCTAAAGTTCCATCAAAAACTATCACACCTTCGCTTTTTCCAACTGCAGGGGATATAAAAACCTCTCCCGCGGGAAGATTTCCCCCTCTTCCCGGCTTTCTAAAGTCTCCATCGTCTTTTAACGGCTTTCTGCCATCAATGTTTATCCAAAGGTCTGTCCCCTTTTCGCTTGTTATGTGGACTTCTTTCCCTTTTTCCAGAACCTCAGCCAGTATCTTTGCTTCCTCTCTGAGCTTTTCATAATCTATTGGGACACTTCTAAGATACATCTCCTTTGTTATTCCCGGGCTCCAGAAGGCTCTTATCCTTTTGTCCCCTCTCAACAGTTTTTCAAAAATGTGCGTGTGTTTTTTGTTGTCCCTTCCAATATACCCAATGTTGACACCATAGGGATCTTTTCCAAGCTTCTTTTCACTTATGGATATTACAATATCTGGCTCTGATTTTATCGCCTCTATGACGGCCCTCTCAGCATAATCTAAGGCCCCCTTTGGGCTCTGCACTATTACTGCTGGTTTTGCCTCGAACTCTTTGGCGGCTTCAAAGAGGCTCAGAGATATCTCAAGGGTTTCTCCAGGGTTGGTTACTATTAAAACTTCTTCTCCGTTCTCTACTCCCAAAACCTGTTCCATAACAATTCTTGATACATCGATTAGCTTCATTTTTTCACCCCAACCCTCATTTGCTTCTCCCCTTAATTAGACTTATGCTTAAGAAGGGAAAGAGTTATAAAGCAAACTTCCCGTTATCACTTTGAACGTTATCTTTGATTATTTAGGAGGGAAGAAAAATGGCGGAAAGACCACTTGATGTCGTGCACAAATCACTTGACAAGGAAGTTTTGGTAATCCTCAAGAGAGGATCCGAGTTTAGGGGAAGACTTATCGGTTATGATATCCACATGAATGTTGTGTTGGCTGATGCTCAGCTTATTGAAGAAGGCGAGCCAAAGAAGAACTATGGTAAGATCGTTATTAGAGGAGATAATGTGTTGGCTATCTCCCCTGTTGAGATAGAATGAGCGAGAGGTGAGGCTTCGTGGGAAGCGGAACAGCTCCTCATGGAAAAAGAAACAGAACTCCTACTCACATAAAGTGCAGGAGATGCGGAAGAAAGTCCTTCAACACTAGAAAAGGCTACTGTGCAGCCTGCGGTTTTGGAAGAAGCCGCAGAATGAGGAAATACAGCTGGAGCCACAAGTGGAAGAAGGCAAGAAACCTACTCTGATTTTCTTTCTTTTTCCAATAAAATTATAAAAGGCTGTGTTCTTAGCCTTTCTCATGAGCGCTAAAGATGCTATTTTGAAATATCTTAAGGAAAAATCCCATGAAGGAGCACTTCAAAGTGAACTTTACGAACTTGGCTATTCTAGATCCACGATAGCTGAGGCAATTGAGAGTCTGGAATCTGAAAAAATTATCGTTAGAAGGGAGATTGGAAAAAAAGCCTACAGAGTGTGGCTCATTGAAGAGGCACCTTTTCCCATTAAGGGCATTCTCAGACTTGGAGTACTGAAGGCCGTTGAATATCCCCACGCTCTTTTAACAGCCAAAGACCTCGAAAAAAAGCACGATGTTAGGGTAATCGTTTACAGCAGTGCCTTGGAGCTTACGAATGCTTTGGCACTGAGCAAAGTTGACATGGCGTGCTCGCCCCTAGTAACCCAGGTGCTTTTTGGACTCCTAACTAAGAGCTTAAAAATTGCTGCTGGGTGCGGCTTTGGTGGAAGCGGGCTTATTGTCAGGGAAGAGCTCAGGGAAGGGTTAACTATAGGCTCGTCTGAGCTTTCCACGATGGAAACAATGTTAAAGCTCTTTCTAGAAAAGCACGATCTCATAGGCAAAGTGAACGTAATCTACTTTAAAAAGCCTGAGGAGATGGTGAAGTCATTTCTGGAAGGGGAAATAGATGGTCTAAGCATATGGGAGCCTTATCTAAGCAAGCTGAAAAAGATGGGGTTTAGAGAGTATAGATATGCGGAAAAGTTTGGCCTGTATCCCTGCTGTACTTTGGGGGTAAATCGAGAGTTTCTAAAAACTAACGCGGAAATCTTCAAAGAGTTCATGGGGCTGTACAGAGAGAACACCGAAAGGCTGGAAGAAAGGAAGGGAGAGGCGTTGGAACTTATGGTTAACTTCTTTGGATTTAGCGAAAATGAGATAAAAGAAGGGCTGAAAGGATTTGTCTTTGACTACAGGCTAAGCAAAGAGCAGATTGAAGCAGCCCTGGAGCGGTTTGGTCTTAAGGTCTTCAACCTCGATTCCCTTTTAGCAGGGCGTGTTTAGTTTCACCCCCTGTTATTTAAACAGTATTTGACTCTGAGGAGGATTTTCAGACCATAACACATTAC